>NZ_JBFTNR010000674.1:0-2272 GCF_056665995.1 Stenotrophomonas sp. 05L44_2 | reverse complement strand
TCCAGGGTCTTGCCGGCCATGCAGCGGGCCGCGATCTTGGCCAGCGGCATGCCGGTGGCCTTGGACACGAAGGGCACGGTGCGCGAGGCACGCGGATTCACTTCCAGCAGGAAGATGGTGTCGTTGCCTTCCTCATCGGTCTGGATCGCGAACTGGGTGTTCATCAGGCCCACCACGTTCAGCGCCTTGGCCAGCTCGACCACCTGGCGACGCAGCTCGGCCTGGGTTTCAGCCGACAGCGAGTAAGGCGGCAGCGAGCAGGAGGAATCGCCCGAGTGSACGCCRGCCTCTTCGATGTGCTCCAKCACGCCACCGATCAGGACGTTGCCCTGGGCGTCGGCGATGATGTCCACGTCGCACTCGACGGCGTTGTCGAGGAAGCGATCCAGCAGCACCGGCGAATCGTTGGACACCTTCACCGCGTCACGCACGTAGCGGGCCAGATCGGATTCRCCGTAGACGATTTCCATCGCGCGGCCRCCCAGCACGTAGCTCGGGCGCACCACCAGCGGGTARCCGATCTCGCGSGCCAGCAGCAGGGCTTCCTGGTCGTTGCGGGCAATGCGGTTCGGCGGCTGCTTCAGGCCCAGCTGTTCCACCAACTGCTGGAAGCGCTCGCGGTCTTCGGCCAGGTCGATCGAGTCCGGGCTGGTGCCGATCACCGGCACGCCGTTGGCTTCCAGCGCGCGTGCCAGCTTCAGCGGGGTCTGGCCGCCGTACTGCACGATCACGCCCTTGGGCTGCTCCAGCTCGACGATTTCCAGCACGTCTTCCAGGGTCAGCGGTTCGAAGTACAGGCGGTCGGAGGTGTCGTAGTCGGTSGAYACGGTTTCCGGRTTGCAGTTGACCATGATGGTYTCRTASCCRTCMTCGCGCAGSGCCAGYGCSGCRTGCACGCAGCAGTAGTCGAACTCGATGCCCTGGCCGATRCGGTTCGGGCCACCGCCGAGGATCATGATCTTGTCGCGGTTGCTCGGCGCGGCTTCACACTCGTCCTCATAGGTCGAGTACAGGTAGGCGGTGCCAGTGGAGAACTCGGCGGCACAGGAGTCCACGCGCTTGTACACCGGGCGCACCTTGTGCGCGCGACGCAGCGCACGCACCGCGGCTTCGTTGGTGCCGGTCAGCTGGGCCAGGCGGGCGTCGGAGAAGCCGGCACGCTTGAGCTTGCGCAGGCGCGCCGCATCCAGTGCGTCGATGCCATCGGCTGCGACCTGGGTCTCGGCGGCGATGATTTCTTCGATCTGGTCCAGGAACCACGGATCGATGTAGGACAGCTTGAAGATGTCCTCCACGCTCATGCCGGCGCGGAACGCGTCGGCGACGAAGAACAGGCGCTCCGGACCCGGCGCCTTCAGCTCGCGGCGCAGGGTCTGCAGATCGTCTTCACTGGTCAGGTCCAGGCCGGTCGGGTCGAAGCCGACCTTGCCGGTTTCCAGGCCACGCAGGGCCTTCTGCATCGATTCCTGGAAGGTGCGGCCCATCGCCATCACCTCGCCCACCGACTTCATCTGGGTGGTCAGGCGTGCATCGGCAGCCGGGAACTTCTCGAAAGCGAAGCGCGGAATCTTGGTGACGACGTAGTCGATGGACGGCTCGAACGAGGCCGGGGTCAGGCCGCCGGTGATCTCGTTCTTCAGTTCGTCCAGGGTGTAGCCCACGGCCAGCTTGGCCGCGACCTTGGCGATCGGGAAGCCGGTGGCCTTGGACGCCAGCGCCGAGGAACGCGACACGCGCGGGTTCATCTCGATCACCACCACGCGGCCGGTGTCCGGGTTGATGCCGAACTGCACGTTCGAACCACCGGTATCCACGCCGATCTTGCGCAGCACGGCGATGGAGGCATCACGCAGGCGCTGGTATTCCTTGTCGGTCAGSGTCTGSGCCGGSGCCACGGTGATCGAGTCACCSGTRTGCACGCCCATCGGGTCCAGGTTTTCGATCGAGCAGACGATGATGCAGTTGTCCGCSKTRTCGCGGACCACTTCCATCTCGAATTCCTTCCAGCCCAGCASCGACTCTTCGAYCAGCASTTCGSTGGTCGGCGACAGTTCCAGGCCGCGGTTGACGATCTCGATCAGCTCTTCGCGGTTGTAGGCGATGCCGCCGCCACTGCCGCCCAGGGTGAAGCTGGGGCGAATGACGGCCGGGAAACCCGAGGTGCCGACTTCGGAAGCGATGCGGCGCTGCACTTCCCAGGCTTCGTCCATGCTGTGGGCCACGCCCGACTTGGCCGATTCCAGGCCGATGTCGGTCATGGCCTGCTTGAACT
>NZ_JBFTNR010000673.1:0-2276 GCF_056665995.1 Stenotrophomonas sp. 05L44_2 | reverse complement strand
GTCATGACCTTCGTCCGCGTGCGTCGGGTTGCCGGCCAGCGGCCGGCACTACCAGGTCTTCGTCCGCGTGCGTCGGGTTGCCGGCCAGCGGCCGGCACTACCAGGTCCTCGTCCACGTGCGTTGGGTTGCCGGCCAGCGGCCGGCACTACCAGGCGTCAGGCCTGCAGTAGATCCACGCCATGCGTGGATGAATGCCCCCGATTCACGCGCGCCAACAGGCGTGCAGGGACCTACACCTGCAGCAGCTTGCGCGCGGCGGCGCGGGCTTCCTTGCTCACTTCCACTCCACCCAGCATGCGCGCCAGCTCTTCCTCGCGGGCCTTTGCGTCGAGCTTCTCCACTGCGCTCTGGGTCATGCCTTCCACCGGTGCCTTGCTGACCCGGTAATGGGCGTGGCCCTTGGAGGCGACCTGCGGCAGATGGGTAACGCACAGCACCTGGCGCTTTTCGCCGAGGGCGCGCAGCTTCTGGCCGACGATATCGGCCACCGCGCCACCGATGCCGGAGTCGACTTCGTCGAACACCATGGTCGGCACTGCATCCAGGTCGAGCGCGGCCACTTCGATGGCCAGCGAAATACGTGACAGCTCGCCACCGGAAGCGACCTTGCGCAGCGCACGCGGTGGCTGGCCGGCATTGGCAGCCACCAGGAACTCGACGCGCTCGGCGCCCTGCGGGTCCGGCTTGCCGTTGTCCTGCGGCTCCAGCTCGATCAGGAACTGGCCGCCGCCCATGCCCAGCTCGGCAATGATGCCGGTGGTGGTGGCCGACAGCTCGGCAGCAGCGGTGCGACGGCTGGTGGTCAGTGCTGCAGCCTCGACACGCCAGGCCGCTGCGGCCTTCTCAATTTCGCCGGCCAGACGCTGCAGGCGCTCGTCGGCGCCGCGCAGCTGTTCCACTTCGGCGTGCATGCGCTCACGCTGCGCACCCAGCTCATCCATCGGCACGCGGTGCTTGCGSGCCAGGTCGTGCAGGCGGCCSAGSCGGCGYTCGWTSTCCTCGAACTGSTCSGGATCGGCGTCCAGGTCGTCATGCACCCGGTCGAGCAGGGCCAGCGCCTCGTGCAGCTGGATGGAGGCGCTGTCGATCAGGGCATCGACGTCGCCCAGGCGCGGGTCATGTTCGGCCACCCTGGCCAGTTCATGCCGCACCTGCTGCAGCAGGTCCAGCGCCGAGTGGCCTTCGTCGCCGTTGAGCTGGTCCGAAGCTGCCTGGCAGGCGGCCAACAGGGCGCTGGCATGCGCCTGACGGCGATGGCTGGCGCCGAGCGCGGTGATCGACTCCGGCTCCAGATCCTCACGGTCCAGTTCACGCAGCTGATGTTCGAGGAAGCCGATGCGGTCACTCACGTCGCCCTGTTGCGACAATGCGAGGGATTCATCGACCAGCGCCTGCCAGGTGGCGGCAGCGCGGCGCACCTGGCGGCGTTCGCTTTCGTTGCGGGCATAGGCGTCCAGCAGGGCCAGCTGCGACGGGCGCGTCAGCAGGGCCTGCTGCTCATGCTGGCCATGGATTTCCACCAGCAGGCCGGCGAGGTCGGCCAGCTGCGCCAGGGTGACCGGGCGGCCGTTGATCCACGAGCGCGAGCCGCCGTCGGCGCGGATCACGCGGCGCAGCTGGCATTGGTCTTCATCGTCCAGCTCATTGCTGGCCAGCCACTGGCGGGCGGCCTGCAGCTGGTCCAGCGCGAATTCGGCCGACAGTTCGGCCCGGGCCGCRCCATGGCGGACCACGCCGCTGTCGGCGCGCAGGCCGGACAGGAAGCCCAGGGCGTCGACCATCAGCGATTTGCCCGCGCCGGTCTCGCCTGAAACCACGGTCATGCCCGGCCCGAACTCCAGTTCGGTGGCGCGGACGACGGCGAAATCCTTGATTGAAAGATGTCTGAGCATGGGTAAGGGGGTGTCTGCAGCCGCGCAACGCTAGCACGCGCGGCGGGGTCGTCCAATGACTTGCCAAGGGGATGCGTCGCCATTATCTAATGTCCCTGTCTCACAGGTTGATTTCATGCACGGTTCTCCCGACCAACTTGCCCCGCGCGCGCGGCACCTGCTGCGCACGCTGATCGCGCGCTACATCCAGGATGGCGAGCCCGTGGGTTCGCAGACGCTGGCGCGCGTGGCCGGCCTGGAGGTCAGTCCGGCCACCATCCGCAACATCCTCGGTGACCTGGAAGACCTGGGCCTGCTGGCCTCGCCGCATACGTCGGCGGGCCGGATTCCGACCGCGCATGGCTACCGGGTGTTCGTCGACAGCCTGTTGCAGATGCAGCCGC
>NZ_JBFTNR010000672.1:0-2279 GCF_056665995.1 Stenotrophomonas sp. 05L44_2 | reverse complement strand
CCGGAACACCATGTCCAGAACTGTTTTCCACGTCCTTGTCTTCCTTGCTGGCCTGCTGGCCGTGTGCTGGATTGGCGTCGGCTATGTCTCGGTGCACCCGCTGGGTGCAGCCGTGGCAGCGATCATCGCAGCCTGCTACATCGCCGGTGGCGTGGAGCTGTACCGCTACCGGCAGGCCAGCAATGGCCTGCGCGCCGCACTGGCTGACCTTTCGCTGGCCAAGGAAAGCCTGGCACCGTGGCTGGAGCGTTTGCCGCTGGGCCTGCGCAATGCCGTGCGCCTGCGCGTGGAAGGCGAACGCACCGCCCTGCCCTCGCCGGTGCTGACGCCCTATCTGGTAGGCCTGCTGGTGCTGCTGGGCATGCTCGGCACGCTGCTGGGCATGATGGACACCCTGCGCGGCACCGGCCTGGCGCTGCAGAGCGCCACCGACATGGCGGCCATCCGCGGCTCGCTGGCCTCGCCAGTGCAGGGGCTGGCGGTGGCCTTCGGCACGTCCATCGCCGGCGTGGCCAGCTCGGCCATGCTGGGCCTGCTGTCGGCACTGCTGCGCCGCGACCGCCTGCAGGTGGTGCAGCAGCTGGACCGCGCCATCGCCACTGACCTGCATCCGTATTCGCAAGCCTGGCAGCGTGCCGAGTCGCTGCGCCTGCTGCAGTCGCAGTCTGCGGCGCTGCCTACGCTGATCGATCGCCTGCAGGCGATGACCAGCACCTTCGAACAGCACAGCGCGGCCGCCAATGAGCGCCTGCTGGCCGGTCAGGCCGAGTTCCTGACGCAGAGCCAGGCGTTGCAGGAACGCCTGGCAACCTCGCTGCAGCAGTCGCTGCGCGAGGGGGCCGAAGCCAGTGCTGCGGCCATTGGTGGCGCACTGCAACCGATGGCCGAAACCACCTTGGCCGGTCTGGCCAGCCACGGCCAGGCGCTGCATTCGCGTGTCGAACAGGCCGTGCAGCAGCAGTTGAATGGTCTGGCCGAGGGCTTCGAGCGCAGCCGCGTGGCGACCGAAGCGAGCTGGGCCAGGGTAGTGGCCGAGCAGACCGGCGCGCAGCAGGCGCTGGTTGCCGAACTGCGCCAGCATCTGCAGTCCTTCAGCGAAGGCCAGAGCACGCAGGGTGAAGCCCTGGTGGCACGCATCGGCGAGCGCCTGCAGGCCGATGCCAGCAGCAACGCCGAGGCCTGGCGCGCTGCTGCCGAACAGCAGCATGCATTGAACAGTGAACTGGTCGAGCGCCAGCAGCAGGCGCTGCAGCATGCCAGCAGCCACCTGGATGACCGTGCGCAGGCGCTGCTGCATGCCCTGGATGAGCGCCACGCCGCCGGCCAGTCGCTGCTGCAGGAACACGAACAACAGCGCCTGCAGGATTGGCAGGCCGCACAGGCCGCCACCGCCACGGCGCATGCCGAACTGCAGGCGGGCCTGGATGCACGCGAACAGCAGCGCCAGCTGCGTTGGGACGCGGTAAGTACCGAGCTGCAGCAGGCGCACGCGGCGTTGCAGGCCCAGCTGCTGGCAGGCGACGAACAGCGCCTGCAGCGCTGGAGCGATGCGTTGCAGAGCGTTTCGGCCGATCTGGCCGAGCGCCTGCAGGCCGATGGCCAGCGCCTTGCCGAACAGCAGCAGCAGGTCTGCGACACGTTGGCACAGACCGCGCAGCAGATCGGCGAGAACGGCCGTGCCCAGGCCAGCGCCACGCTGGCCGAAGTGTCCACCCTGCTGCAGACTGCGGCCGCGGCACCGAAGGCCGCCGCCGAGGTCATCAACGAACTGCGCAGCACCCTGTCCGAAAGCCTGGTGCGCGACAACAGGATGCTGGAAGAACGCGGCCACCTGCTGGCCACCGTGCAGACCCTGCTGGACGCGATCAACCACGCCTCGCACGAGCAGCGCACCGCTGTCGATGCACTGGTCGGAGGCTCGGCCGAACTGCTGGAACGCGTCGGTAGCCGTTTCAGCGACCATATCGCGGCCGAGACCGGCAAGCTCGATGGCATCGCCACGTTGCTCAATGGCAGTGCCGGTGAAGTGGGCCAGCTGGCCGGCACCTTCGGCGCTGCCGTCGAGCAGTTCGGCACCGCTTCGGCAGAGCTCTCCGGGCGCCTGGAGCAGATTGGCGGTGCGCTGGACGCCTCGCTGGCGCGCAGCGATGAGCAGTTGGCGTACTACGTGGCGCAGGCGCGCGAGGTGGTCGACCTCAGCCTGCTGTCACAGAAGCAGGTGATGGAAGAACTGCAGCAGCTGGCCGCGCGCCGCGGCAAGGCCGGCAGCGCATGAGCGA
>NZ_JBFTNR010000671.1:0-2288 GCF_056665995.1 Stenotrophomonas sp. 05L44_2 | reverse complement strand
GCTCCATCACGGGACCATCAGATATCGCTGTGGTGATGCGGCGCCGGCGCCGGCAATGGATCATGGCCGCCAACGAAGTGACGCACCACCGGCGCGCGCTCGCCGCGATGCAGCGCGCGCAGCGCCTCCTGGATCGCCTTGTCGTCGGCGGTGATGCGTTCATGCTGGCGCAGGTGCTCCAACCACGATGCTGCGACGAAATACTCCAGATGGATGCCCGGGGTTGCCACATCCTCGACCACGCCCCAGACCACGGCGCCATCGCGTCGACGGATCGTTCCCAGCGTGCGCATCTGCGCCTGGAACGCGGCGCGGTCGGCGGCATCGATGCGATATTCGATGGTCACCAGCACCGGCCCCCGATCATTCGACACCGGCACCGACAGTTCCGGTGCGGGCCAGTGCCCGGCCGGGCTCAGGTTCAGATCTTCGGCGCCTGCAATGCGTACCCGCCACACCAGCAGGCCGCCGATGACCGCACCTGCAGCAGCCACCAGCAGTGCCAGCTCGGGCGATGTGCGCTGCGCCAGTGCGCCCCAGCTCAGGCCACCGGCCGCCATGCCGGCCGAGAACACCATGATGTACAGGGCAAGCGCACGCGCCCTCACCCAGGCCGGCACCGCCGTCTGTGCTGCGATCTGCAACGAGGACAGTACGGTGATCCAGGCAAAGCCATTGACCAGCATCACCRGCGGCAACACGTACCAGCTGCGGGTCAGCGCCAGRCCGGCCAGGCTTGCMGCCAGCGACARGGTGGCCAGCAGCACCAGCAGGTCGCGRTCRAGCCTGGCCCGCAGCTTCGGCAGCAGCAGYGCACCGCCCACCGCACCGATGCCGATGCAACCCAGCAGCACGCCGTACTGCCCCGCTCCGCCCTGCATCTGCCCGCGCACCACCACCGGCAGCATCGCGTTCATCGCCGCGGCGAAGAAGAAGAAGCCGGCCGATTTGATCAGTACCGCCTGCAGGCGGCCGGCACGGCTGGCATAGCGCAGGCCCGCCTTGRGGCCAGCGCCGAACCCTTCGGGAGGCAGGCTGGACGCCTTCGGATCACGCTTCCAGCCCCACACCACGAACAGCATGGCGGCAAAGGTGATGGCGTTGAACCCGAAGGCCCACACCGCACCCAGCTGGGCCACGATCACCCCGCCGATGGCCGGCCCGATGGAACGGGCGATGTTGATGCCGATGGAGTTGAGTGCCACGGCCGAGGCCAGCATCGGCTGCGGAACCAGCTCGGAGACGATCGCGGCCTGTGCCGGCATCGCCATCGCCGCACCGCAGCCCATGCAGAAGGTCAGCAGCACCAGCAGCTGCGGCGTCAGCAGGTCCAATGCCGTGAGCACGGCGGTCGCTGCCGCCACCAGCAGCATCCAGCCCTGGGTGAACAGCAGGTACTTGCGGCGGTCGACGATGTCGGCCAGGGTCCCGGCCGCCAGCGCCAACAGCACGATCGGCACGGTGGTGGCCGACTGCACCAGCGCGACCATCAGCGCCGAACCGGTGCGTTCGGCCATCACCCAGGCCGCAGCCACGTCGTTGACCCAGGTGCCGATGTTGCTGGCCAGGATCGCCAGCCAGATCGAGCGGAACATGCGGATCTTCAACGGCGACCATGCGCCATCGACCTGCGGGGAGTGTTGTGACGCCGATGCGTTCACCATTGCCAAGCTCCAACGATTGAGGCGAACAGCGTGTCCCGGCCGCCGGCCTGCGTCAGTGCAGGACCCGCGTCGACCCAGGCCAGCTGCAGCTGCCATTGCCAGTGGTCATTGACCTGCCAGCGGGTTTCGGATTTGTACTGGGTACCGATGCGGCGTGCGCCTCCGGCACTGCCGGGCAACGCTGCCAACGGTGCCGGCGTGGTATAGACCGCATCGGCGCGCCGATGCTTCCAGGCCAGCTGCACACCCAGCTCGGTGGTCACCGCCTCATGCAGGCGCAGTGCCAGTGTCGGTTGCAGATCCATCAGGTTGGCCGGTGCCAACAGGCTGGCTTCGCTGAAATAGGCGGACTTGGGAAACAACGCATTGAACGTACCCAGACGACCATCACCCGGGTCTGCGTCGCCGCTGGCAATGTCGGCCTTCAGGCCAAGCCGCGGTTGCAGCGGCAGCGCGCTCCAGCGCCAACCGGTATCGGTGGCGAGGGTCCAGGCGCGGATGTCCAGATCGCTGGTCACCGCCCGCAGTTCACCGCCCTGTGCCACCAGTTCGGCATTCCAGTCCAGCGCACCCGACTGGCCGAACCAGCGCGCGCCCAGGGTCTGCCGCCGCTCGGTGCCGCTG
>NZ_JBFTNR010000670.1:0-2288 GCF_056665995.1 Stenotrophomonas sp. 05L44_2 | reverse complement strand
GGCACTACCGGGCCGTTGGATCGGCCGCCATCGGCAAACCCTGCGGGTCCATAATGCGCGTTCATCCGCGTGGACGACCCCATTGCCCGCCAACTCACTGCCGTTCCCCGGGCTGCCGCTGCACAGCGCGCGCCTGGTGCTGAGCCCCATACGCCGCGATGACGCCGCGGCCCTGTTCGCCCTGCAGTCCGACCCGGACGTGATGCACTGGTGGAACCACCCGGCGTGGACGCGTCCGGCCGAAGCACGCGCGCAGATCGACGACGACCTGGCTGCACAGGCCACCGGCACGCAGTTGAAGCTGGCCCTGCGCGAATCGGTGGACGGCCCGCTACTGGGCATCTGCGTGGTGTTTGCCCTGGATCGGGATGCGGCGCGCGCGGAAATCGGCTATCTGCTGGCACCTGGCAGGCAGGGCCACGGCTACATGCATGAAGCGCTGCAGCAGGTGCTGGCCTATCTGTTCAACACCCTGCAACTGCACCGGGTGGAAGCGGAGATCGATCCACGCAACCACGCCTCGGCACACGTGCTCGAACGCCTGGGCTTCCACCGCGAAGGCCTGCTGCGGCAGCGTTGGCGTATCCAGGGTGAACTGGCCGACTCGGCCGTGTACGGACTGCTGGCCGACGACGCGGTGCGCTCAGCCACCGTCGCTTGACCGGATCAGGCCACAACGCCGGCCCATGCCTTTGGACACATACGGTGCGCGGCACCCCGCCCTAGCATCGGGGTCCCTTCCGCTGCCGTTCCGGTGCCATGAAGTTTCTGCTGCACTCTGCCGCGCTCTGCGTCGGCCTGCTGATCGCCCCTGCCTGCGTGCTGGCCGCGCCTGCTGCTGACGGCGCCTCCGAATCGAAAGAAGAAAAGACCGAAGCCGCGCCCCTGCCGGCCGATGCGTCGGCTCGCCAGAGCATGCGCCTGGCTGGGCGCACCCTCGACTACACCGCCACCGTCGGCACCCTGCCGGTACGCGATGCGAAGGGCAAGGTGATCGCCGATGTGGTGTTCACCGCCTACACGATGCCGGGCAAGGACCGGCCGGTGACCTTCGCGCTCAATGGCGGCCCCGGCGCATCTTCTGTGTACCTCAACCTGGGCGCCATCGGCCCGAAGGTGGTGACCTTCGGTTCGGAAGGCGACAGCGCATCGGCGATGAGGAAGCGAAGAAACAGCTGTATACGCCCAGTGCCGATGTCGAGTACCTCTCGCGCACGATCTACGACTGGCTGCTGCGCAACCAGCGCATGGCCTCGCGCAAGTACCTGACCGGCGAGAGCTATGGCGGCTATCGCGGCCCGCGCATCACCCACTTCCTGCAGACGCGCCTGGGCGTGGCGATGAACGGCCTGGTGCTGGTGTCGCCTTACCTGAGCCCGACCCTGGAAGACAACGCCGATGTCTCGCCGATGGCGTGGATGCAGACCCTGCCATCGATCGCTGCCGCGCACCTGGAACGCCAGGGCAAGCTGACCGACGCGGCGATGCGCGAGGTGGTCGAGTACACCCGCGGCGACTACGCCACCGCGTTGATGAAGGGCCGCAGCGATCCGCAGGCGACCGAGGCGATGCTGCGCCGGGTGGCCGAGTTGACCGGCCTGGACCCGCAGTTCGTGCGCCGCGCCGGCGGCCGCCTGGAGACCCAGGCCTACCTGCGTGAGGTGTTCCGCGACAAGGGCACGCTGGGCAGCCGCTACGATTCCAACGTCACTGCGTTCGATCCGTTCCCGAACGATCCGGAGCAGCGCGCCAACGATCCGCTGCTGGACAGCATCATCGCCCCGACCACCACCGCGATGGTCGACTTCGTTACCCGCGAGGTCGGCTGGAAGGTGGATGCGCGCTACCAGGCACTGAACTACGACGTGAACCGTCTGTGGGATCGCAATGGTGACCTGCGCGAAGGTGCGGTGACCCAGCTGCGCCAGGCCGTGGCGATCGATCCGCACCTGCAGGTGCTGATCGTGCATGGCTGGAATGACCTGTCCTGCCCGTTCATGGGCTCGATCCTGACGGTGGACCAGATGCCGGCGATGGGCAGCAACCCGGACCGCGTGCAGGTGCGCAGCTATCCGGGCGGGCACATGTTCTACAGCCGGGCTGACAGCCAGGCGGCGTTCCGCAGGGATGTGCAGGCGTTGTTCCAGCGCAATTGAGGGGTTGTCGGCCGGGCCTGCGGCCCGGCACCCGCGGACAGCAATGGCAACGGCAACGGCAACGTCAAAAGCGGGCTTTCCGTGGGTTGGCGGGGTGGGCCCGGTTGCGGGGGACGCCGTAAACCCCCAGAC
>NZ_JBFTNR010000669.1:0-2290 GCF_056665995.1 Stenotrophomonas sp. 05L44_2 | reverse complement strand
GGGCAGTAGAAGCCGGTCAGTGCGTACAGCGGACAGCCCGGCAGCGGATTGCCGGAGACATACGGATTGACGTGGCGCAGGACCACGGCGGCACCCGCAGCCAGGCCGGACGCGGCCAGCAGCGGAGCCCAGCGGGTGAGTCGGGAACGAGCAGGAAGTGCGGACATGCGGGGGCGGGATCCGGCGCATGGCCGGACCCCGTCGCGGGCATCAGTAGCTGCCGTTGCCGCCGCTCAGGGCGCCCAGGCCGCCAACGGCCATGATGATGATGAAGTACAGGACGCCAACCACAACGGCAGCGATGGCCGACCAGATGGCCCACTTCTTGGCCTTGTCGGCCGAATCACGGGCACCGGCGACGTCGCCGGCAGCCAGCTTGCCGTTGACCTGCGCGGCGTAGACGATCGACACGATGCCGGCCGGCAGGCAGCAGAACAGGGTGGACAGGATGGCCCAGACCAGATTGTTGGGGACCTGCGCAGTGGTGGTGTTCATGGTTCAAGCTCCTCGATGGGTGGTGGTGGTGAATCAAAGGTCGGATAGAGCGCCCAGCGCGGCCAAGCCGCCGAACAGCCCGAACCACAACAGCAACAGGACCGGCAGGGCCGCGGCCGAAGCCACCGCCCACCAGCCCGCCTTGCGCGACGCGCTATAGGCCCCCGGCAGGTCACCGGCCGCATTGCGACCATCGACCTGGGCGGCATACACGATCGACACCACGCCCAACGGCAGGCAGCAGAACAGCGTCGTCAGGATCGCCCAGACCAGATGGTTGGGGATGTAGACCGGACGGCTGAGCGGTGGCGGTTGATTCAAAGCAAGACTCCATTCCTTGGTGGTCGGCCGTGTGAACGGGCCGAACCTCCCCCCTGTGGGTGCGTAATCTACCGCAACCAACGACGCATGTATGCGTTTTCAGCCCCGTCAGGCCTCGTATCGCCCTTGGACGGTGGCGTAGGCAGCGTACCGTCATCGCCCCCGGATGGGGGCGATTGCGTCAGGCGAGGTCGCCGCGCAGGGTGCGGACCTGCGCTTCCAGGGCGGCGGCATCGGTTGAATGGCCATCCACCGCCGGGGCGGCGACCACCTCCACTGTCGCCCGGAACCGGCGCGGCACGCGCATGCGGCCCAGACGGGTATCGCGGCGGCTCCACATGCTCGACCACATGCCGCGCAGGGCCATCGGCACCACCGGTACCGGACGGCGTTCGAGGATCTTCTCCACGCCGGATTTGAACGCTGCCATCGTGCCGTCGCGGGTCAGTGCGCCTTCCGGGAAGATGCATACCAGCTCGCCCTCGGCGAGTGCGGCGTCGACTTCATCGAACGCGCGCTGCATCAGGGCCGGGTCTTCGCGCGCACCGGCGATCGGAATCGCCTTGGCGGTGCGGAAGATCCAGCGCATGACCGGGATRTTGAAGATCTTGTAGTACATGACGAAGCGCACCGGGCGCGGGATCGTCGCCGACAGGATCAGCGCGTCCATGTAGCTGACGTGGTTGCAGACCAGCAGCGCGGCGCCCTCATCGGGCACGTTCGCTTCGATGCCGTGCGGGCGCAGCCGGTACAGCGTGCGCACCATCACCCAGCTGAGGAAGCGCATCAGGAATTCGGGGACGATGGTGAAGATGTAGATCGCCACCACGGCATTGGCGATGGCCAGTGCCAGGAACAGCTGCGGGATGGTCCAGCCGAGCAGGCGCTGGGTGAGCAGGCCGAGTACGGCCGCAGCGACGATGAAGCCGGAGTTCTGGATGTTCAGCGCGGCGAATACGCGCGACATCTCCGATTTCGGCGTGCGGCTCTGGATCAAAGCAAACAGCGGCACCACGAAGAAGCCGGTGAACAGGCCGATGCCGAGCAGGTCGATGATGATGCGGATGCTGCCGGCCTGGTGCACGAACTGGGTGACCGACAGGCCTTGCGCGGTGGCCTCACCGGCGCGTGCGAAGTACAGGTCCAGCAGGAAGGCGGTCATGCCGAACGCACCCAGCGGCACCAGGCCGATCTCCACCGTGCGCGCCGACAGCTTTTCGCACAGCAGCGAACCGACACCGGTGCCGACCGAGAACAGCGCCAGGGCGAAGATGTACAGGGTGGGCTCGCCACCGAGGTTGGTGACCGCATAGGACGGCAGCTGCGCGGTCAGGATGGTGCCGACGAACCAGAACCAGGACACGCCGAGGATGGCGTTGCGTACCGCCTTCTGTTTCCTGGCCATGCGCAGCACGGCCAGCGATTCGGGGATCGGGTTCCAGTTGATCTTCAGGTCCGGGGCGCCGGCATCCAC
>NZ_JBFTNR010000668.1:0-2292 GCF_056665995.1 Stenotrophomonas sp. 05L44_2 | reverse complement strand
GCAGCACCATCAGCATCATCACGATGTCGGCGAGCACGATCGCGTTGGTGAACAGTTCGGCGCGTGCCGCACCCTGGAACACCTGCAGTGCCGAAAGCACGAAGGTGCCCACCAGCCCGGCCAATGCACCGCGCCACAGCCAGCGCATGTCCGGGCGCAGCGCACACACCCACAGTGCGATCCACGGGATGACCAGGAAGCGGGATCGATTGTCGACATCGCGCAGGCCCTGTTCGAACAGCACGACCGACACGATGGCCATCAACAGCACCGCCAGCATCAGCCAGCTGAGAACCTTGATCGGCTGCTTGTCCATACGCCGGGCCTGCCACAGCAGGCCGGGCACCATCGCCGTGCTGACCAGCAGCAGCAGCGCGTAGGGCAACAGGTTGATCGGGATGGTCAGCACCAGTGCCGGCATGCAGAACAGGCCGATCTGCGCCAGCCAGTGCGCCGCGCGCGGGAGCTTGCCTGCGGGGACGCCCAGCGGATCGCCGATCGTGGATTCCAGGTTGTGCTGTAAAGCTGCCACGTCGAAAAAGTTCGCTGCAATCCGGCGGAATGAACGGGATCRCCGRYACGGCCRATCCCACGCTGAYGTTTTACTGCCTTTGCTGYCGCTTGGGCAGTCTGGACAAGCACGGGCCAGGATGGTTATTCCTCACGTTGCAGCCGTCGTTCACGTTCGCGTTCCTTCGCGCTGGCCACGCAGCGGCCCTGCACGGCAGCAGCCGGTACCAGCCACCAGCGGCGGCGATTGGCAATTCCCGCCAACTCGGCGTGGTTGCGGTCGATGCAGGGCAACAGCGCGTCTTCGTGGACCAGCAACCAGCGGCGCCGGGGCGCCAACTGCTGCCATTCCACGGCCGCAGCCAGCTGCCCATCCCAAGGCTCGTTGAAACCGAAGGTGGCTGCCGGGCGGTCGGCCATCAGCAGATTCTGCTCTTTCCAGGCCACCAGCCCCAGCTCCGCGTCGGCGCCGATACGCTGGCCGGTGTGCCGCATCAGGCCGCGGGCGGAACTTGAATCATTCAGCAGCGGATAGCCGATCAGGCTGTACAGCACCCAGACGGCAGTCAGGGTCGAGACCAGGGCCAGCTCGCGGCGGGCGCGCCCGAACAGCAGCAGGCTGGCCACACCCCAGCCGCCCATCGCCATCGCCGCCCAGGCCAGGGCGTTCATTTCGCCATTGCCGATGCCCCGCGTCTGCATCAGCCGCACTTCGAAGCCGGGCTTGCCCAGCAGGGCAGACAACCCGGCGGCCAACGTCCCCAGCGACAGCAGCAGGGTGAACGCGCCCAGCAGCCATTGCACATCGCGCCGGCGCAGCAGCCCCGGCAGCAACGGCGCCAGCGCCAGGCAGAACATCGGCAGCGCAGGCAGGATGTAGACGTCGCGCTTGCCATTGGGGATCGAGAAGAACAGCACGATCAGCGCCCACCAGCCCAGCAGCAACAGATAGCGTGCGTCCCGGCGCTGCAGCCGGCGCCGCCAGGCGGGGATCGCCCACGGCACCGCCAGGAAGGCCGGAATCCACATCGACGGCATGGTGCCCAGGAAGTACCACCATGGCTGGTGGTGGTCCCACGATTGCGCATAGCGCTTGGCGGTCTGCCGGAACAGGATGTCGTCCATGTAGGCCAGGTATTCGCCGGAACGGGTGGCCAGCGCGGTCATCACCATCGGCACCAGCCACAGCGCGACGGCCAGCACGAATGCCAGCGGCGCCAGCCAGAAGCGCAGGTCGCGCGCATGCAGCCGCACCCGTGGCCAGTGCAGGGCAGAACCGATCACCGCTGGCACGATCATCAGCAGCGCGATCACGCCCACGCCCTTGGTGATCACCCCGATGCCGGCAAAGAACCAGCCCAGCCACCACCAGCGCCAAGCAGGCCCCAGCAACAGGTGGCGAAGCAGGCCATAGTTGGCCAGGGTGATGAACAACACCACCAGCGGGTCGATCTGCGCCTTCTTCGCCTGGAAGGTGAACTGCAGGGCGAACAGCAGCGCCCAGCCAGCGTACAGGCCGACCTGGCGTGTCCACAGGCGCCGGCCGAGGTCGACCACGCACCACAGCGTGCCCAGTGCAGCGATCAGCGAAGGCAGCAGGAACGCCACGCGCCAGTTGCCGATCACGCTGTACAGCGTGGCCTGCCACCACATCAGCATCGGCGGCTTGTCCGAGTACAGCTCCWGCCCRCGRTGCGGGAACAGCCAGTCGCCGCTKTCSACCATSTGCTTGGCGACSARGGYGAAGCGCGGTTCGTCCGAGGGCCAGGGATCGCGTAGTCC
>NZ_JBFTNR010000667.1:0-2292 GCF_056665995.1 Stenotrophomonas sp. 05L44_2 | reverse complement strand
GCTTCCAGCTTCGCACCGGTGGCACGGATCAGGGCATGCACGTCGTGCTCGACCAGGGCCTGGCGTTCAACGTCCAGGGCCTGGGCAAGGCGCTGCAGCGGCTCGCTCATCGCCGCGGTCATCCTTGCAGCTGCTGGTCCAGTTCAAGCATGCGCGAAGCGATCGCGTCCGGATTGATCTTGTAGGTGCCGTTCTGCAGCGATTCGCGCACCGCTGCAACACGCTGGGCGTCGATCGCCGGAGCGGTGCTCAGCTCACGCTCGATGGCCTGCAGGTTGGTGGCTTCGCCGGTCAGGCGCAGGCTGTCGGCCGCCTCGACTGGACGTGCCGCCGAATCGGTGCTGACGCCGGGCTTGGCGGCCGGGGTGGTCACGCTGCGCAGTGCCTGGGGGACCTGCAGGTTGCCGTCGATTTTCTGGCTCATGGGGTGTCCTGGAGTTGCCGTACACAAGGGATAACGGCCGCAGGGCCGTGATCTTTAGGGGAATTCTGCATTATTTCAACGCGCCACGATTACGTCACCGGTCGCGTCCACCGTGCCCTGCACGATACGGCGCGAGGACAGGTTTTCCACCGAGACGCGCTCGTTCTGCCCGGCATCGCCCAGTGCGCGGCCGGCGATGCGGACCTCGACCGAACCACGCCGCGATACCAGTGCCACACTGTCTCCTCGCTTGATGAGACGCTGTGCAACCAGATCGTTGCTCGACAACAGTGTTCCTGCCGGCAACGGCCGACGGGCGATGCGGCCGATCGCTGCGGCAGGATCGGCCAGCACTGCGCCGGCAATCCGTGCCGCGTCACGCTGGGCAGTACTGATATCGGCGGCGGCGATGGATTCTCCAGTGCCGATGCCACGGGTCAGCACCAGCACGGTCTGGTTGCGGCGCACCTTCACCGGCACGAACAGGCGCCAGCCACCGGCGTCGGGACAACTCACTTCCACGGTGGTGTTTGCCGTGGGCTGCACCTGCAACGCGCCGCCGCAACGCGGAAGGCGCAGCGCATCAGCAACCACGGCCTCACCTTCAGTGCCGGCGGCCAGGGTCGACAACGCGGCAGCACGGATGCTGGCCACCGGCTGCCAGTCGGCAGCGGTTGCCCACGGCGCGGCCACGGCCATTGCAATGGCAAGGAAAGAAGCAATGCGGCGCATGGCGCCTCCTGTCGGTAAGACCTGGCCCAGACGCGTGCAAGCTGCGTGCCACAGACGGGCCACGGAAATCTCACTGGGCCCGGCCCTGCACTCGCCCTCAAGTTCCACCCTGCCCGCGCCGATACAGCAGCCATGTCCCATGACCTGCTCAACCGGATCGACCAGCGAACCCGACTGGCCGGCCACAATCGCTTGGCGCTGCTGCTGTTCCGCCTCGGCGGACGTCAGCTTTTTGGCGTCAATGTCTTCAAGGTGCAGGAAGTGCTGCGCCGCCCGGAACTGTTCCAGGTGCCCGGCCTGCCCGGTCAGTTCGCCGGCGTGGCCGACGTGCGCGGCCGTTCGGTGCCGGTGCTGGACCTGGGCCTGGCCATCGGCCACCCCGAGCGCGAGCCCGATGCGGACACCGCACCCGGTTACCTGGTGGTGACCGAGTTCAACCGCTCGATCCAGGGCTTCCTGGTCAGCGGCGTGGAGCGCATCGTCAACATCGCGGTGGAAGACATCCACCCGCCGCCGGAACTGGGCGCTGAATCGAGCTACCTGACCGCGGTGACCCGCTTCCAGGGCGAGCTGATCCAGGTGATCGACGTGGAAAGCGTGCTGGCCGACATCGCCCAGGTGCGCGGTGAGGCCGTGCTCGACCCGGCCATGGCGATGCCCGCCGACGCCCCGCAGCTGCAGGTGCTGGTGGTGGATGATTCGCGGGTGGCGCGCCAGCAGATCCGCAGCGTGCTSGACCAGCTGGGSGTSRSCGCSACCCTGCTSTCGGAYGGCARRCAGGCGCTGGASCACCTGCTGCAGATCCAYGCSKCSGGYGARAACCCGGCCGAACGCTACGCCATGGTSATCTCGGACATCGAGATGCCGGCGATGGACGGCTACACGCTGACGACGGAAATCCGGCGCCATGCCGGCCTGTCGGGGCTGTACGTGCTGCTGCATACCTCGCTGTCGGGCGTATTCAACAATGCGATGGTCGAGCGCGTGGGTGCCAACGCCTTCGTCGCCAAGTATTCGCCGCACGAGCTGGCCGACTTCGTGCTGGACCGCCTGCGCAAGGTGGCGATGGCGGCGTAAGGCCGCCGCACGCGTCTCCGCCGGGCATGGCCCGGCGCTACCAGACACCTGCTCCGACC
>NZ_JBFTNR010000666.1:0-2293 GCF_056665995.1 Stenotrophomonas sp. 05L44_2 | reverse complement strand
CGCCTGCAGGGCATCGTCGAGCAGGCACCTTCGGTGCAGGAGCCGGTGTCGTCGCAGCCGCTGGCGCCGGCGGCGACCGTGCATTGGGACGATGTGCACTTCCAGTGGCCGGGCGCCGCACGGCCGGTGCTGCGTGGCCTGCAGCTGACGCTGGCACCGGGCGAGCGCATCGCCATCCGTGGCGACAGCGGCAGCGGCAAGACCACCTTGTCGAGCCTGCTGCTGCGGCTGTGGGATCCGCAGCAGGGGCGGCTGACCTACGGTGGCCAGGACCTGCGCGATGTCGCCCAGGCCGACTGGCACCGGCACCTGGCGTGGCTGCCGCAGAACGCGCCGGTGTTTGCCGGCAGCGTGGCCGCGAACCTGCGGCTGGGCGATCCCGAGGCCAGCGACGAAGCGTTGTGGGCGGTGCTGCAACGGGTACGGCTGGGTGAATGGGCCGAGCGCAACGGCGGCCTGCAGGCGTGGGTGGGCGAGAACGGCGCAACGATGTCGGCCGGCCAGGCGCGTCGCCTGGCGCTGGCCCGCGCGCTGCTGCGCAATGCGCCGATCCTGCTGGTGGATGAGCCCACCGAAGGCCTGGACGTGGATACCGCGCGCGCGCTGCTGCAGGACCTGCCAGCACTGCTGGAAGGGCGCAGCCTGCTGATGATCACCCACGATGACCTGCCCGCGGGTGTGGTGGATGTGCAGTACCGGTTGGTGGACGGGGTGCTGGTCCGCGAACCGCTTCGGTAGATGCCGACCTTGGTCGGCATATCCACGCGTGGCGTGGATCTACAGGGCAGCTACCGCGAAAACGCGCGCAGCATCACCGCGATCGAGGCCACGTTGGYCAGCACGCATAACCAGAACACCCACTGGAACGGCGCCTTGCGATGTTTATGGCGGAACAGCGCCTGGCCGAGCAGCGCGCCGGGCCAGCCGCCGGCAAAGGCCAGCAGCTGCAGCGTGCGTTCGGGCGTCCTCTGCTGTTTTCGCTGCGCTGCGCGCTTGTCGTGCCCATACAGGCCGAACGACACCGCACTGGCCAGCACGCACCATGCGCCCAGCCAGAGCGGAAACACGCCGGTTGCGGTCAAGCCGATCAACGCACCGAACGCGGCCAGTGCGAGATTGCGCCGCCACGCCACTACAGTTCGTCGAGGAAGCCGCGCACGGCCGGGCCGAAACGTTCGAAGTCGACCAGGAACGCGTCATGACCCTGGGGCGATTCCAGGCCGATGAAACGCGCGTCCGCGCCACCAGCGCGCAGGCCATCGGCGACCTGTTGCTGCTGCTGTACAGGGAACAGGATGTCGGTGTTGGCGCCGATSGCCAGTGCCTTGCCGACGCGGATGCTGGCCAGTCCGGCCAGCACATCGCCATCGCCATACTCGGCCAGATCGAACCAGTCCATCGAGCGGCTCAGGTACAGATAGCAGTTGGGGTCGAAGAAACGCACGAACCGGCGCGCATGGCCTTCCAGATAGCTCTCGACCTGGAATTCCAGGCCGAATGGATCATCGTCGGTCTGGTCTGAATCCAGCCGCACGCGACCGAAGCGGCCATCCCATTCCAGCGCCGAGCGGTAGGTGATCACGCCCAGCTTGCGTGCCATGCGCATGCCCGATTCCGGGTATGCCTCATTGTCGTAGTGGCCACCGTTCCAGCGCGGGTCCAGGCGGATCGCYTCGCGCTGCAGCGAACGGATGGCGATSGAGAACGGCAGGGCCTGCGCGCTGCCGGAAATGTTGATATGGCTGCGGGCGATGCCCGGGTGCAGCAGCAACACCGCCAGCGCCGTCATCCCGCCCATCGAATTGCCGATCACGCAGGCGAGTTGTCCGATGCCCAGTGCGCGCACCACGTCGATCGCCGCGCGTGCGCCGTCTTCGATGGACAGTTCCGGGAAATCCAGGCGATACAGCTCGCCGTTGGCCGGATTGATCGAGGCAGGGCCGGTGGAGCCCTTGCAGCTGCCCAGCGAGTTGACGCACACCACGAACCAGCGGTCGGTATCGATCGGTTTGCCGGGGCCGAGCATGGCCTCCCACCAGCCTGGCGCAGGGTTGGCTTCGTTGGCCGCGGCATGCGCATCCGGCGACAGGCCGGTGACGATCAGGATCGCGTTGCTGGCCTCTTCGTCCAGCGCGCCCCAGGTCTCGTAGGCCACGTGCGCGCCGTGCAGGACACCGCCGCGTTTGCACGGAAAGGGCGAGGGCAGGGCATGGAAGCGGGTGCCCGGAGGAATGAATTCGGTCATGCGGCCATTCTAGCGGGGCGGCGTGTACAGCTGGCGACACGCTGGTTT
>NZ_JBFTNR010000665.1:0-2967 GCF_056665995.1 Stenotrophomonas sp. 05L44_2 | reverse complement strand
GGCCGAGAACGTGCGCATCCGCGTGCAGAAGGGCGCTGTCGGCAGCGTGCTGCCGACCGGCACCCTGGATTCGGCCAAGTAAGCCACTCCCTTTCTGAAGCACAACCGCGGCGCCGGGGATGGCGCCGCGCGGGACCCAAGCAATGCTCGAATTTCCACGCTGGAAGTACGTCGTCATCGTGATCGTACTGGCGCTCAGCACGCTGTACGCACTGCCCAACATCTACCAGAAGGACCCGGCCATCCAGATCACCGSCAACCGTGGCGGGCAGATCGACGATGCGCTGCGCGACCGTGTGCTGGCCGACCTGAAGAAGGCCGGTGTCACCACGATCGGTGCAGAGAAGGAAGGGGACAGCCTGATCGTCCGCCTGTCGGACCTGAAGTCGCAGTCTGCCGCCAGCGATGCGCTGCGTGACAGCGTGGGCGAGAACTATACGGTTGCCCTGAACCTGGCCTCGACCGTGCCGGACTGGCTGGCCAAGCTCGGCGGCCGCCCGATGGTGCTGGGCCTGGACCTGCAGGGCGGCGTGCACTTCGTGCTGCAGGTCGACCAGAAAGCCGCGCTGGACAAGCGCCTGGACGCCTACACCGAGGACGTGCGCAGCACCCTGCGTGATGCGCGCATCGCCTACCAGTCGGTCGAGCGTCGTGCCGACAACACCATCGTCGCCAACCTGAGCCCCTCGGCCGGCGAAGACGCCGGTACCCGTGCCCGCGCCGCGCTGGCCAAGGCGCAGCCGACCCTCGGCTATGACGTCAGTGGCAACCGCATCACGGTCTCCATTCCGGAAGCGGAAATCACGCAGATCGCCAACGGCGCCATCGAGCAGAACATCAACACCCTGCGCAACCGCGTGAACCAGCTCGGCGTGTCCGAGCCGATCATCCAGCGCCAGGGTGCTGATCGCGTGGTGGTGCAGCTGCCGGGCGTGCAGGACACGGCCGAAGCCAAGCGCATGATCGGTGCCACCGCCACCCTGGAATACCGGGCCGTGGTGGACGGCAACGCGCAGGACGCCATCGCGTCGGGTCGTATTCCGCCGGAAGCGAAGGTCTACCAGCGCCGTGACAACGGCGGTCCGGTGCTGCTGAACAAGCGCGTGATCGTCACCGGTGACCAGATGGTGGCCGCGCAGGCGGTGACCGACTCCACCAGCGGCACCCCGGCAGTCAGCGTGACGCTGAACAACGTCGGTGGCCAGCGCATGTTCGACTTCACCAGCGCGAACGTGAACAAGCCGATGGCGGTGGTCTACACCGAGCGCGTGCCGACCGTGACCGTCGTCGACGGTGAGGAAGTGCGTGGCTTCAAGGTCAACGAGGAAGTCATCTCGGTGGCCAACATCAACGGCGTGTTCGGCAAGAACTTCCAGACCACCGGTCTGCAGAAGAAGGAAGCCGAGGACCTGGCCAAGCTGCTGAAGTCGGGCTCGCTGGCTGCGCCGATGGACTTCGTAGAAGAGCGCGTGGTCGGCCCGAGCCTGGGCGCGGAGAACGTCAAGAACGGCATCACCGCGGTGGTCTATGCGTTCATGTTCACCCTGGTGTTCTTCACCATCTACTACCGCATGTTCGGCCTCATTACTTCGATCGCGATGCTGTTCAACCTGCTGATCGTGGTGGCGGTGATGTCGCTGTTCGGCGCGACCATGACCCTGCCGGGCTTCGCCGGCCTGGCCTTGTCGGTCGGCCTGTCGGTCGACRCCAACGTGCTGATCAACGAGCGTATCCGTGAAGAACTGCGTGCCGGCGTGCCGGGCAAGACCGCGATCGTGACCGGTTACGAGCGTGCGTCGGGCACCATCCTCGACGCCAACCTGACCGGCCTGATCGTCGGTGTGGCGCTGTTCGCATTCGGTACCGGTCCGCTGAAGGGCTTCGCGCTGACCATGATCATCGGTATTTTCGCTTCCATGTTCACCGCGATCACCGTATCGCGTGCACTGGCGACGCTGATCTACGGCCGTCGCAAGAAGCTCCAGAACGTGGCCATCTGACGGGACGACACGCACATGAAACTGTTTCCGCTGCACATCCTCCCGAACGATACCAAGATCGACTTCATGCGCTGGCGCCATGTCGCGATGGTCGGCCTGGCCCCGCACGGTGAGCACGCTCCGGGTACCGGCGGCGCTTCGGCCGAAGACAAGGCSACTGCCGCGGCCGTGGTCAAGGCGGTCTCTTCGGCTGACAACCAGGCCACCGTGCTGYGCAACGAGTTCGTTGGCCCGCAGATCGGCAAGGACCTGGCGATGAATGGCCTGTACGCCACCATCTTCATGCTGGCCGGCTTCCTGATCTACATCGCGGTGCGTTTCGAATGGAAGTTCGCGGTCACCGCGAGCATCGTGGCGATGTTCGACCTGATCGTGACGGTGGCCTACGTGTCGCTGCTCGGCCGTGAGTTCGACCTGACCGTGCTGGCCGGCCTGCTGTCGGTGATGGGCTTTGCGATCAACGACATCATCGTGGTGTTCGACCGCGTCCGCGAGAACTTCCGCAGCCTGCGCGTGGAGCCGATGGAAGTGCTGAACCGTTCGATCAACCAGACGCTGTCGCGTACGGTGATCACCGCGGTGATGTTCTTCCTGTCCGCACTGGCCCTGTACCTGTACGGCGGCAGTTCGATGGAAGGCCTGGCCGAGACGCACATGATCGGTGCGGTGATCGTGGTGCTGTCCTCGATCCTGGTGGCGGTGCCGATGCTGACGGTCGGCGCGCTGCGCGTGACCAAGCAGGACCTGCTGCCCAAGGCCAAGGACGTCGAGGCCCTCGCGCGCCGTCCGTAAGCCTCTGCTGCACGCAGTACACAGAGAACCCCGCGCAAGCGGGGTTTTTTGTTGGCAGGGCTGCGCCCTGCACCCGCCGAGGCCCTAAAGCAACGGCAACGTCAAAAGCCACAGCGGCACTGGCTTTCTGCTGGCTGGGCGGGGCCGTATGGGTTGGCAGGACACGCCGTAAACC
>NZ_JBFTNR010000664.1:0-2310 GCF_056665995.1 Stenotrophomonas sp. 05L44_2 | reverse complement strand
CGGTTGGGCTGGTCCTGGCCGTCCAGGGTCAGCGGATCGCCAACCACCAGGCCATCGGGCTTCCATTCCTTGAGCAGGCGTTCGATCGCCGCCCAGTCGGGGCCATTGCCGTGCACATCGACCACGGCCACCGCACGCGCATGCGCGGCGAAGGCACTGCCGATCGCCACGCCGATCCGGCGCGAGCCGACATCGAAACCGAGTACGGTGCCATCGCGACGGATGAGGGCCGGCTCAGACATGGCCGCTGTAATCGGTCAGCCGGAACAGATCGACGCCAATGCGCGACGCGGCGCCCTGCCAGCGCTGTTCCAGCGGCAGCTGGAACACCAGTTCGGCATCGGCCGGCACGGTCAGCCAGCTGTTTTCGGACAGTTCGCTTTCCAGCTGGCCGGCACTCCAGCCCGCGCAGCCCAGGGTGACCACGGCATTGGCCGGGCCTTCGCCACGCGCCATCGCCTCAAGGATGTCACGCGAGGTGGTCAGGTACAGGCCCTCACCGACGACGAGGCTGGAATCCCACGCGCGCGCGTCGTCATGGATGACGAAGCCACGCTCGGGATGCACCGGTCCGCCATTGAGCACCGGACGCGCCTGCAGGACGCCATCGCCGGTAGCGATCTCCATCTGCGCAAGCACCTCGCCCAGGGTGTACTCGGACGGCTGGTTGACCAGCACCCCCATTGCCCCGTTCTCGTCGTGCTGGCAGATCAGCGCGACGGTGCGGGCGAAGGTGGCGTCGATCAGCGACGGCAGCGCCACGAGCAGGTGATTGGCGAGGGAAGTCGGCATTACTGGCATGGGCGCCATTCTAACCGCTGCGACCGGATGCGGGCGCGAAGGGATGGGCTAGGATGGCGCTCTTGCAAGGAGGACGACCCGATGCAGCAGGATGCAACGCTGTCATGGCCCACCCGCAGCATGATCGTGTTGATCGCACTGCTGCAGGGGCTGATGCTTTTCGCGGCCCAGGAACTGGCGGATCAATGGCCGTTCCGGGACATCGGCTGGCGCTACTGCTGGTATGCCTGGGTATTGACCGTGCCCACCGCAGTGGCCTTGACGCTGGTCGATCTGAAGGCCTGGCGCCTGTGGCTGCACGCCGGGTTGGCCTCGTTGCTGGTCCTCGCCCTGGCCGCTTGGACCGCCTGGAACCTGAGCGGAGAAACCGCGCTGTATGCGGCCGTGCTGCAGGTTCCGCTCTCGATCTGCCTGGCCGTTGCCACGTTCATTGCCCTGCCGTGGTGGCAGTTCCGCCTGCATGCCGGACATTGGCGGGCCGACTATGGCGCGTTGTTCGAACGCGCCTGGCAGAACGGGCTGACCCTGGTGCTGGCGGCGGTGTTCACCGGCTTGACCTGGCTGCTGCTGTGGCTGTGGGCGGCGCTGTTCCGGATGGTCAAGGTCGACTTTTTCCACGTCCTGTTCGGCAGCGATGCCTTCATCGCCTTGGCCACCGGCATGCTGGCAGGCTTCGGCGTGCTGATCGGGCGCACCCAGCATCGCGCGATGCAGATCACCCGCCAGGTGCTCTTCGCGATCTGCCGCGGCCTGCTGCCATTGCTGTCGTTCATCGCGGTGCTGTTCGTGCTGTCGCTGCCGTTCACCGGGCTGGCGCCGCTGTGGGCCACGCGTTCGGCCGCCAGCCTGCTGCTGGTGCTGGCGGTGCTGCTGATCAGCCTGGCCAACGCGGTCTACCAGCACGACGACGGCACCCCGCCCTACCCGGCATGGCTGCGCCGGCTGGTCGAGGCCAGCCTGCTGGCACTGCCGATCTACGCCGGCCTGGCGCTGTATGCGATGTCCCTGCGGGTCAGCCAGTACGGCTGGACCCTCTCGCGCTTCTGGGGCGTGGCGGTGGCAGTGCTGATTGCCGGCTATGCCATCGGCTACGCCTTCGCCGCACTGCGCCGGCACGGGCGTTGGCTGCATCGGCTTGAGCCGGTCAACCGCTGGATGTGCTGGGCCGTGCTGGCAACCGCACTGCTGGCCATCTCGCCGGTGATCGACCCGGTGCGCRTCACCCTGGCCAGCCAGATGAAGCGCCTGCGCGCCGATCCGGCGTTGATGACTGCGGACGCCGCAAATCAGCTGCGTTTCGAGCTGGGCCGTCGAGGTGTGCAGGCGCTGCGCACGCTGCAGAAAGCACCGTCATTGGCGGCCGACACGCGCGCCTCCAGCATCATCGTGCAGGCCCTGGCCCGRCAGAAGCGCGAGTCACGCTGGGATAACGACATCGACGATGGCGTGCGCGACCTGGCCAGCCTGAAGTCACGGATCGTGCAGGCCAAGGGCACCGCCTCGCCAGCC
>NZ_JBFTNR010000663.1:0-2318 GCF_056665995.1 Stenotrophomonas sp. 05L44_2 | reverse complement strand
GCCCGGCACCCAACACCAACAGGGCCATCACAACGAACAGCCACGTCTGGCGTGACGCACGGGTTTTCAGCATGGGGGCTCGGACAGCGGTTGGGTCAGCCCTTTTTTAGCAGACGCGCGTAGAAAAATCCGTCAGCATCGTTTTCACCGGGCAGGCGCTGGCGAGCAATACCGTCACAATCCAGACCAAATGCGTCATCCAGCGCGACCGCTTCCGCATCCGCGTGCCATTTCRGGAAGCCCTTTACCTGATCGACGTTTTCCGCGCGCAGGATCGAGCAGGTGGCATACAGCAACACACCACCGGGGCGCAGCATCGACCAGCAGGCTTCCAGCAGGCGGGCCTGGATGCCGACCAGCGCATCGATGTCTTCCGCACGGCGATGGAACATCACGTCCGGCTGCCGGCGGATGACGCCGGTGGCCGAGCACGGTGCGTCCAGCAGGATCGCGTCGAACGGAACGCCGTCCCACCATGCCCCCGGATCGCTGGCATCGGCCACCTGCACCTGCGCGCCTTCGCCCACACCGGTGCGGGCGAACGTATCCCTTGCGCGCGCCAGACGACGGGCATCGATATCCAGCGCCAGCAATTGCAGGCTGGGGTCACGCTCGAGCAGGTGCGCCGACTTGCCGCCCGGGGCGGCACAGGCGTCGAGCACGCGGCTGCCTGCCGGCGGCGCCAGCGCGTCGGCTGCACACTGCGCCGACAGATCCTGCACCGACAGCAGGCCTTCGCCGAAACCGGGCAGCTGGTTCACCGGAACCGGCACGGCCAGTCGCAGCGCATCGGCGCTCAGCGCGCTGGCTTCGGCGGCAATGCCCACCTCGGCCAGGGCCGCCATCATCTTGTCGCGCCCGCCCTGCTGGCGGTTGGCACGCAGCCACAGCGGCGCTGGCTGCAGGCTGGCGGCGAAGATCGCCTCGGCCTGTGCCGGCCAGTCGTGCTCGACGGCCTCGGCCAGCCATGCCGGAAATGCGTCGCGCGCCGGTTGTTCGGGGAAGCCTTCGCGCTGGGCCCGTCGCAGGATCGCATTGACCAGGCCAGCCTGGCGTTCGCGGCCAAGTGCGCGTGCAGCATCGACCGTCGCCGACAGGGCCGCATGGGCAGGCAGTTCCAGCACATCCAGCTGGGCGAAGCCCACCATCAGCAACGTGCGCAGGTCGGCATCGCGTGCGGACAGCGGCTTCTGCATCCATCCCTGCAGGGCGGCGTCATAGGTGCTGCGACGGCGCAGCACCGCAAAGCACAACGCTTCAAGCAGCGCGCGGTCGCGGGTGTCGGACAGCTTCGGCAGCGCCCAGGCCAGTTCCGCCTTGAGCGAACGACCGCGGGTGAACACCTGCGCCAGCACGCGCGCAGCCAGCATGCGGGTGGCCGCGCCCGGCGCCGCCTTGGCGATGGAAAAATCGTTTGCCTTGCTCACCCGTCAAACCCCCACGCGCAGATCACGGCGCGCATTGAGGTAGTCGGCAGCGGTGATTGCCTTGCCGCCTTCGCGCTGCAGCACGCGCAGGCGCAACGCGCCCTGCCCGCAGGCGATGTCGATGCCCTCGCGGCCCGCGGCCAGCACCGTGCCCGGCGCCTGGCCATGCGTCACATCCAGCGCCACCGCGCCGTGGATGCGCACGCGCTCACCGGCCAGCAGTGCCTCGGCAATCGGCCACGGATTGAATGCACGCACCGTGCGCGCCAGCGCTTCTGCGTCCTGCGCCCAGTCCAGTTTTGCCTCGGCTTTGTCCAGCTTGTGCGCGTATGTCACGCCCTGCTCCGGCTGCGGCCGTGCGATCGGCTTGATGCCGGCGCGCAGCAGGCCCAGCCCATCGGACAGCACCTGCGCGCCGAGCTCGGCCAGCTTGTCGTGCAGCTGGCCACCGGTATCGGTAGCGGCGATCGGCAGCTCCTGGTGCAGCAGCACCGGGCCCGTATCCAGGCCGGCTTCCATCTGCATCAGGCAGACGCCGGTCTTGCTGTCACCGGCCTGGATGGCGCGCTGGATCGGTGCGGCGCCGCGCCAGCGCGGCAGCAGCGAACCATGCACGTTCCAGCAACCGTGGGTCGGAATGGTCAGCACCGCCTTGGGCAGGATCAGGCCATAGGCCRCCACCACCATCAGGTCCGGCTGCAGGTCACGCAGCTGCTGCTGGGCCACTTCGTCCTTCAGCGTTTCCGGCTGGTACACGGGGATGCCACGGGCGACCGCTTCCAGCTTGACCGGCGAAGGCGCCAGACCACGGCCGCGACCGGCAGGGCGATCGGGCTGGGTATAGACAGCCACCACCTCGTGATGACGCGCGGCCGCGCGCAGCGAAGACAC
>NZ_JBFTNR010000662.1:0-2319 GCF_056665995.1 Stenotrophomonas sp. 05L44_2 | reverse complement strand
ACGCTGACCAGCCGGCTGACACCCGGCTCGCGCATCGTCACGCCCGACAACTGGTGCGCCGCTTCCATCGTGGCCTTGTTGTGGCTGACGAACAGGAACTGCACCTTCTCGCTCATTTCCTTGACCATGTTGGCCAGGCGGCCGACGTTGGCTTCATCCAGCGGCGCGTCCACCTCGTCCAGCAGGCAGAACGGTGCCGGGTTGAGCTGGAAGATCGCAAACACCAGCGCCACGGCGGTCATCGCCTTTTCGCCGCCGGACAGCAGCGAGATGCTCGACACGCGCTTGCCCGGGGGACGCGCCATGATGGTCACGCCGGTATCGAGAAGGTCTTCGCCGGTCAGCTCCAGGTAGGCGTGGCCGCCACCGAACAGGCGCGGATACAGCGCCTGCACACCGGCGTTGACACGGTCGAAGGTGTCCTTGAAGCGGCCCCGGGTTTCGCGGTCGATCTTGCGGATSGCRTCTTCCAGGGTCTCCAGCGCGGTGGTCAGGTCCACGTGCTGCGCATCCAGATACTCCGAGCGCTGCGAGGCTTCGCCATACTCGTGGATCGCGGCCAGGTTGACCGGCTCCAGCCGGCGCATGCGACCGTCGATCTGGTGCACCGCCTGCTCCCAGTCGCCCAGGCGGGCCTCTTCGGGCAGCGCGTTGATCACATCCTGCAGCACGAAACCGGCCTTCTCCACTGCGCCCTGCAGGGTTTCAGCACTGAGTACCAGCGCCTGCTGGTCCAGCTTGCGCTGCGAGATGCGCTCGCGCTGGGACAGCGCCTGCTCGTCGCGTTGGTGGCGGGTCTGCTCGTAGTTGCGCAGTTCGGCATCAATGCCATCCAGCAACGTGCGCGCTTCGGTCAGCACGCGATCGGCACGGACACGCTCTTCCAGCGCGTTCTGGTGCTCGGCCTGCAGCGATTCGACCGGGGTATCGCCTTCGTCCAGCTGCGAATGCRGTTCGCCCAGGCGTGCATCAAGCTGGCCACGCTGCGTACTCATGCGTTCCAGCGCCTGGCTCAACGACGCCACCTGGGCGCGCTGTGATTCCAGGGTCAGGGCCAACGCGTGCGAACGCTCGCGCACCGCACGAGCGGCGTCGCGGGCCAGATCACGCGCCTCGGTCAACTGACGGCGTTCGCCCTCCAGGCCCTGCCGGTTCGACTCCAGGTCACCCATGCTGTTGACCGCATTCTCCAACCGCGCACGCGCTTCACGCGCCTGCTCGCGATTGATGTCCAGGGTCTCCAGCAACTGGCTGAGCTCGCCTTCGATACGGTCGATGCGCGTACGTGCCGCCTCCACCTTGCCCTGCTGGCCCTGCAGCTGGCCGGCCAGTTCGGACACCGCGCGGTGCGCCAGGTACAGCGCACGCTGCGCATCCTCGCGCTGCTGTTCGGCGGCCAACAGGTGCTCGCGGAAACCGGCCAGCTGTTCTTCCAGTTCGGCTTCGCGCGATTGCAGCTGCTCGATCTGCTCGCGCAGTTCGTTGATTTCGCGTTCGCGCAGCAGCGCGCCCTGCTTGGCSGCGCCGGAGCGCGACACGCGCACCCAGCCTTCGCCCARGCGTTCRCCGCCCTGGGTGATGATGGAATCGCCCTCGGGCAGGCTGGCCTGCAGTGCATTGGCTTCGGCAAGGTCACGCGCGCCGTGCAGGCGTGCAAGCAGGCGCCGGATCGGCGCTGGTCCACGCACACGTGCAGCCAGCGAGGTCGGCGCGACCTTCAGGTCCGCACCGTCATTGGCAACCAGCGCGATGCGGCCTTCGCCCAGCTCACCCAACGCATCGACCAGGCTGGCCGGGTCGTCGACCAGCACGCCTTCGATCAATTGACCGAGCGCGCTTTCCACTGCGTTTTCCCAACCCGCATCAACATCCAGGCGCTCACCCACGCGCGCGGCCGAATCCAGCCCACGCGACTTCAGCCACGCCACCGCCGCGCCCTGCTCCTGGCCGAGTGCAGCCTGCTGCAGGGTTTCCAGCGAAGACAGGCGCCCGCGCAGGCCATTGACCTGCTTGCGCAGCTCGGCCAGCTCGTTCTGCCCGTTGCGCTGCTGCTCCTGCACGGCGGCGACACCGTGCTTGCGCTCCTCGACCTGCTCGGTCAGCTCATCCAGCGCGGTCTTCTGCGTATCGTGCTGCAGGTGCAGCTGCTCGAAGACTTCATCCAGTGCATCCACGTCCAGCCCGGCACGTTCGGCCGCCAGCGCTTCGCGGCGACGATCGGCATCAAGGATCTGCTTGTCCAGGTAGTCCACGCGGGTGCGCTCGACCTCGCCGGCGCGCGAGGCTTCCGAGCTCTGCGAGGTGTGCTGCTCCCAACGC
>NZ_JBFTNR010000661.1:0-2324 GCF_056665995.1 Stenotrophomonas sp. 05L44_2 | reverse complement strand
CACGGACAACGCCTCGAGCGCACCGGTCTCGCCCGGCTGCCAGTGTTCCCAGAACCCGGTATCCCAGTGAAGCGTGGGCGCCAGCTGCAGCGTATCCAGCGCGAGGCTGTCGACCGTATGCGCCGGCAGCGTCTCCGGTGCGGCCCGCAAGGCGGGCAAACGCCAGTGGCTGAGTACGTTGCGCCAGTACGGAGTGAATACCTTGTAGGGCTGCCCCTGCTGGGTGGCGATGTCCCAGGGCTCGAACAGCAGGCTGCCGTTGCAGCTCTGCGCATCTATGCCCTGCTCGCGCAGCGTGCGTTTGATGGCGGCATCGCGCGGTTGCGTGGCCGGTTCGTACTTGCGGTTCCAGTACACCGCTTCGGCGCCGGTCTGCTGCACCAGCTCCAGCAGGGAAGGCAGGCTGTCACCGGCACGCAGCACCAGCGATGAACCCCGTGCACGCAGGCCGGCATCCAGTGCCGCCAGCGAACGATGGCGCCACGCATTGGAGGCCGCGCCCGGCGCCCACTCGCCCTCTTCGTGCGGCGCGTGGATGTACACCGGCACCACAGCGTGGCCCGCTTCCAGCGCCGCCTGCAGCGCCGGATTGTCCTGCAACCGCAGGTCCCGACGGAACCATACCAACGCTACCGACACGTGCACTGCCTCTCAGTTGCTGGGCGGCCATGATAGCCAGTGACGGTGAAGGCGATGYGTGCGACCGGCTCTGCTAGGCTGCGCGCTCTTCCGCTTCCGCCCGGCCCACGTCATGGATGATCTTCGCGCCACGTTTGCCCGCTTCGGCGCCCTGCAGCCGCAATCTGCCGACGCGTGGCAGGGGCCGTTCCCGCTGCCGGACGTGCTGGCCGGATTCTACGCACACGTCGGCCCGTTCGGCGAGGTATTCAATCCTRCAAAAGGCCCCTGCGGCATCACCATTCCAGGCCTTGAGGTGTGGATACCGCCCTTGCAGCGCCTGTGGGCCTACCAGGCAGGCTATCGCTGGAACGGCAACGATGGCGAACCGATCAGCGACTGGCCGGCGCAGTGGCTGGTGATCGCCGACCGTGGCGCCGATCCCCTCATCCTCGACATCGACGACGGCCGCGTACTGTTCGCCCGTCATGGTGCGGGCCACTGGGACGCCGGCGGGTTCGCCGCCGACGTGCCGACCCTGATGGCCGCGTTGGCTGCGGCCGGCAGCGTTTACCTCGAGGCTGATGAGGATCTGTACAGCGATGACGATGATGGCGGGATCCGTCCGGTTCATCGCGAAGCGGCGCTGCGCGCTGTCGCTGTGGTGCTGGGCAGCACGGATGAAGCAGAACTGTTCCTGGACGCAATGCAGCAGAGCCACGCCATGCGCGGATGGTGCACGGAAAGGTTCAATCCACGCGTGGCGTGGATCTGCTTCTGGACTGCTACATCGCTTCGCTGATCACTCGTCCGTCGTTCTTTCCTGCGGCACCTGCTCCGGCTGAGCGGCCAGGAACGGGTGCAGTACGGTATCGGCAGCAGCCACCGCGCCCACCACCAGCAGCAGGGCAACGGCGATGGCGGCCATCGGAACGAGGCGCGGGCGCGCGCTCATCGGTCGTTCCTCACTCCCAGCACCGGTCGGTGCGGCCCTTGGCGGTTTGGGCACGCGCGCAGTCACGCGGCGTGATCCGTCCCTCTCGCTGCTCCACCCGTTGCTTGCCGCCATTGTCATCGCGCTTCAGCTCGAAGGCGTCGTACAGGCGCCCGGTCACCGTGCGGGCCTCGTAGCGAAGGCGCTGCGGATCGATGCGCAACACCTGGAACAGCTGGGTGTCTTCGCCCACAGGGTCCATCGTCCTGCGTGCCTCGTCCGACAGGCGGTACTGCTTCGGTCCAGCCACCGTCACCACGTACTGCGGTGTTGCCGCCTGCCCTTCGCCGCGACGGCCGTAGGTATGGTCATGCCCCTGCAGTACCAGATCCACCTTGTGACGGCGCACCACCGGCAGCAGCACCTTGCGCAGGGCAGCATTCTCGCGGCCCTCGCGCGGCGAATAGAACGGCTGGTGCAGCAGCACGATCGTCCACGGCTGCCGGTTGCCGGCCAGCACCTTGTCCAGCCACTGTGCCTGCGCCTTGGCGGTACCCAGATCCAGCGCCGAGGTCCCATCGACCACGGCCACGCGCACGCCCTGTGCATCGAACCAGTAGCTGGTACCCGCCGCCGCGCTGGCACCGTTGCCCGGCAGGGCGAAGGTCACCGGCCAATGGCGGCCCAGCACACGGCGCTCCTGTGGCGTGTCCTCGAATTCCTCGAAGTACTCGTGGTTGCCGATCGCCGGCGCCACCAGCGTCTCCTGTGC
>NZ_JBFTNR010000660.1:0-2329 GCF_056665995.1 Stenotrophomonas sp. 05L44_2 | reverse complement strand
GTGCTGAACCTGACCCAATCAGCCCTGAGCCACAGCATGAAGAAGCTGGAGCAGCAGTTGGGTACCAACGTCTGGCTGCGCGAAGGCCGCAGCCTGCGCCTGACCCAGGCGGGCCAGTACCTGTTGGCGGTGGCCAACCGGGTGCTGCCGCAGCTGGACCTGGCCGAGGAGCGGCTGGGCCAGTTCGCGCAGGGCGAGCGTGGCGCGCTGCGCATCGGCATGGAATGCCACCCCTGCTACCAGTGGCTGCTGAAGATCGTCTCGCCCTATCTGGCCAGCTGGCCCGACGTCGATGTGGACGTCAAGCAGAAGTTCCAGTTCGGTGGCATCGGCGCCCTGTTCGGCTATGAGATCGACCTGCTGGTCACGCCCGACCCGCTGTTGAAGCCGGGCCTGAAGTTCGTCCCCGTCTTCGATTACGAGCAGGTGCTGGTGGTGGCCAAGGGCCATGCGCTGGCGTCGGTCGAGCACGTCAAGCCCCGCCAGCTCAGCCAGGAAGTACTCATCAGCTATCCGGTGCCGTTCGAGCGGCTGGATATCTACAACCAGTTCCTGCTGCCTGCCGGGGTCACGCCCCGGCGCCACAAGGCCATCGAAACCACCGACATCATGATGCAGATGGTGGCCAGCGGTCGCGGCGTCGCCGCCATGCCGCGTTGGCTGGTGGAGGAATATGCAGCCCGCATGGACGTGGTACCGGTGCGTCTGGGTGCGAAAGGCATTCCCAAGCAGATCTACCTGGGCGCGCGTGAGGCCGATACCGGTATCGATTACCTGCAGGCGTTTGTCGAACTGGCACGGAACAGCTCCACAAGCGCCGGCAACCTGCCTGGAGCCGGCTGATGTCAGCAGGCGTTGGCCGCATGGAGCCATTGGCGCAGACCTTCGTCAACGCCTTTTCATTGGAAGTCAGTGCCAAGGCCATGCCTGCGTTGCGCGCCGAAGCCGCCCGCATTGCACGGGGGACGACGATCTCCATTCCCTACCTGCCGAGCGAGGACGATGCTGCGCGAMTGGCCGCGGCACGCAGGGTGCGCGAACTGGGGTTCGAGCCGATGCCGCACCTTTCCGCACGCCGCATCGGCTCGCGGGCTGCGCTTGAGCACTTCATCGAGCGTGCCGTCATCGACGCCGGCATTGAGCGCTGTTTCGTGATCGCAGGCGATCTTGCCACGCCTGCCGGGCCGTTCGCCGACAGCACATCGATCATCGAGAGCGGCATTCTCGAGCGCGCTGGCATCAGGGTCGTGGGGGTGGGCGGGCATCCGCAAGGCCATCCGGTGATGACCAGCGCCGAGAGGTGGCGCGTGCTTGAAAACAAGTGCCAGCGTATCGAAGAGCGAGGCATGGCACCGCTGGTCATCACCCAGTTCGCATTCGACGCCGATATCGTTCTGGCCTGGTTGAATGAACTGCGCGCCCGTGGCATCACCCATCCGGTGCTGGTGGGCGTTCCCGGGCCGGCCAGCATCGCGCGGCTTGTACGCTATGCGGCCATGTGCGGCGTCGCTGCAAGCACCTCGATGCTGTCCCGCTACGGCATCTCCATCGGCCGCCTGCTGGGAAGGGCCGGGCCGGATGTGTTCGTGGATCGCTTGGTAGAGGGCTTGACCGAAGCCCATGGGCAGGTCAGCCCGCATCTGTTTCCCTTCGGCGGTATCGCACCGACCATGGAGTGGGTGGAGCACTACCGGATGCGTGCAGGCGATGCGCACACGACCGGCCCACCTGTTGCCGATGAACCGTCATGACACGCATGGGCCTGTCATGGCCGATCACTGCACTCCTCACCCAGCCATTGGCAGAACGCCTGCACATCGGGGCGGTCCTGAGCCATCTCCCGACGGATCAACCAGAATGCGTAACGGTTCTCCAGCTCCAGGCTGAAGGGTTTCACCAGCCTGCCTTGGCGGAGATCGTCTTCCACCAGCGGCGCCACGCCGAGCGCCACGCCATGGCCGGCCACCGCCGCTTCCTGCGCAAGATAGATGCTGGGGAAGACCGGCCCAGCGCTTGCGTTGGCGTTGATGGCGCCGGCGGCCTCCAGCCAGTGTGACCACGCCGGCACGCCGGGGCGGTCCGTGGCACTTTCATCGTGCAACAACGTGCAGTGGCGCAGATCATCAGACCGCTGCAGCCGGCCAGCAGTGCCGGCCAGCAGCGCGGGCGAGCACACAGGGAATACCGGCGCCTTCAACAGCAGCTCAGCACGCACGCCGGTGTAGTTGCCTGCACCGTAGCGGATGCCGACATCGAATCCTCCGCGCAGAAAGTCGGCGTGTTCATTGCCGGTGTCGATGCGCACCCGGACATTGGGGTGCGCATGGTG
>NZ_JBFTNR010000659.1:0-2331 GCF_056665995.1 Stenotrophomonas sp. 05L44_2 | reverse complement strand
AACCAGGCCTGGTCCAGCCAGACATCCTTCTTGGCCAAGCCACCGCCCAGCGTCTGGGTGGAGGACACCGGACCATTGTCGTTGCCGGTGGCCAAACGCACGCCGGCGCGGGTGTGTTCGCCCAGATCGGCCACCACGCCCAGCCGGGCGCGGATACGCCAGGAGTTGTTGCGGTCCTGGCGGTTGTTGCGCAGCGGCGGCAGGCCCAGATGGGTATTGCCGTTGACGTCGTAGCCATTGCCAGCATTGATGCGTGCCCAATCCACTTCGATGTCGCTGTTGCGTTCGGAATACAGGCGACTCTCGTTGCGCACACGCACATCGCCCTGCACGCGCAGGCGCTGGGTCCACTCCGGCACCTGGTCAGGTGCTGCCCAGCCATTGGCCTTCGCTTCGGTCATCACGCTGGCCTTGAGCTCATCGCGGATCTCATCGCGCACGGTCTGCGGGATGTACGGCACGCGCACATCGCCGGCCTGGGCCGTACCGGCGGCGGTGCTGGCCGTGGTAGATGCGGCCGCATCGCGCTGTGCTTCCAGCAGCAATGCCTGGCCGGCTTCCGGGGTCAGTGCGCCACTGTCCATCAGGCCACGGATCAGCTTGATCATGGTGCTTTCGCCACCGCCCTGCTGGGCGTGGACACCGCCGCTGGCCAGTGCCAGCACGATGCCGGTGGCCACGGCAGAGCGACGCAGGTGCCGCAGCACGGGGAAGGAGTTGGAACGGGTCATCGGCTTGCTCGCAGAAAAAGGGAATTCGATGGAAAGAGCGTCATGGCAGCATTCACCCGCCGGGGCGTCGGCCCTGTACCAGCACGCGCGCGGGGAAATCCAGCGATGCCGGGGGACGCTCGTCGATGCGGCCAACTGCGCGGATCGCCTGCAGTACGCGGTCGTCGGCATCGGCATTGCCGCTGCCACGCAGCAGTTCGACACGGCTCACCGCGCCGTCGGCGTCCAGCCAGATGTTGACCGTCAGCTGGAACGCCAACCGTCGCACCTGCTCATCGCGCGCCACGGCCTGCTGCAGCACRTAGCCCAGGTAACGGCCGTAGCTGGCATTGCCGGCGCCACCACTGCCGGTGCCACTGCGGCCACCGCCGCTGCCGGACTGGATGCCGAAGCTGTCGCCGCCGGCCTGCGCATCGGCATCCATGGTCACCGGGTCGGCGGTGTCCGGGGTGGGCGCCTCTTCGGTCGGCTTGGGCACTTCGTCCAGCGGCTCCGGCTCGGGCATCACCTCTTCCGGCTTGGCTTCCGGCTCGCGCTCAGGTTCCGGTGGGGGSGGGGGCGGCGGGGGCGGCAACATCACCATCGGCACCTCGGCCACCGGCCGCCGCGTACTGGCTGTGTTCCTGAACAGCAGCAGCCACACCAGCAGCGCCAACAGCGCGACAGCGGCGGGCACCACCAGCCAGGGCCACCAGCGCCGCCATGCGGGAACCGCGTGGTTGGCGTGGGAGTGGAGTGAGGTCACGTGTTCACCCCTGCACTTTCCCGGTGACCAGGCCCACCTGGTTCAGATCGATGCGACGCAACAGATCCAGCACCTCGACCACACGGGCGTACTGCACCTGCGCGTCGCCGCGCACGATCACCGGAAAATCCGGGGTCAGCGCCTTCTCGGTGCGCAGCCGGTCTTCCAGTTCGGCCAGGTTCACCGGATAGGCATCCAGGAACACCTGGCCGTTGTTGTCCACGGTGATGGCCTTGGTCTTGGGCTTTTCCAGGGCCATGCTGGAGCTGGCCTTGGGCAGGTTCACCTGGATGCCTGGAATGGAGGCGTTGCTGGTGAGGATGAAGATCACCAGCACCACCAGCAGCACGTCGACGAAAGGCGTGACATTGATGCCTTTTTCGCGCTTCTTGATGCCGAACCGCTTTGCCCTGGCCATGGCGATGCCCCTCAGGCCAGCGCCGGACGCGCGACGGCGGCCGGTTCGCTGCGGTCGAACTCTTCGGCGAGGCGCGCGGTGAATTCATCGACGAACACCGACATGTCGGCGGCGATCGCTTCGGCGCGCGATGCCAACCAGTTGTAGCCGAACAATGCAGGGATGGCGACGCCAAGGCCCGCGGCGGTGCACAGCAGTGCGGCGGCCATGCCCGGTGCCACCGAGTTGATGTCCACCGCGCCGGCCATCGCGGCCACCACGAACACCAGCATGATGCCGATCACGGTGCCGAACAGACCCACGTACGGTGCGCCTTCGATGGTTGTGGACAGCCAGTTCATGCGCTTGGACATGCGCTCGCTTTCACGGGTCACTTCTGCATCCATCGACGCACGGATCGAGGTGATCGCCGCGGCGGTCAGGCCATGATGGTGCGA
>NZ_JBFTNR010000658.1:0-2332 GCF_056665995.1 Stenotrophomonas sp. 05L44_2 | reverse complement strand
CTGCAGGCCAACTACTACCGCTTCAACCTGCGCACCGGGCAGACCGAACTGCTGTTCAAGGGCAGCTCGCGCACGACCCCGGGCCTGTTCCACCCACGCACCGGCGAGGTGGTGACCCAGACGCAGATCGAATCCAGCGGGGCCGAGGATTTCGAACAGCGTGTGCTGATCAAGAACAGCGCCGGCCAGTTCGAGGTGCATGCGCCGCTGACCACCAAGCTGAGCGAACGCTTCACGGTGGACGTGGTCGGCATCGACGATGACAGCGGCAAGCTGTACGTGCTGACCGACCAGTTCTCCGATCTGGTACAGGCGCGACTGTATGACCCGGTCAAGAAGGAATTCGACAAGGAGCCTCTGGCGGCCCACCCGACCTTCTCCATCAGCTCGCTGATCCTGGGCACACGCAAGAGCAACTTCAACCAGGTGCTCGGCTTCTACATCGATGGACCGCAGCGCCAGGCGATCTATGTCGACCCGCAGATGAAAGGCCTGCAGGAGGGCCTGCAGAAAGCCTATCCGGGCCTGACCGTCTACATCACCGGCTACAACGACGATCTCTCGCGCGTACTGTTCACTACGGAAAGCAACCGCAACCCGAAGAGCTACTACATCCTGGCCGACCGTAAGGACGTGGTGCCGCTGGGCAGCGAACGTCCCTGGGTGGACAGCAAGCAGATCGGCGAACAGCGCTGGGTGACCTACACCGCCCGTGATGGCCAGCAGATCCCGGCGATCCTCGACCTGCCGGCAGGCTGGAAGCAGGGCGACGGCCCACTGCCGACCCTGGTGCATCCGCATGGCGGACCGTGGGCGCGTGACTACACGGGCTGGGACGTGTCCGGCTGGGTGCCCTTCTTCACCTCGCGCGGCTATGCCGTGCTGCGCCCCCAGTACCGTGGCAGCTCCGGCCTGGGCCGCAAGCTGTGGCTGGCCGGCGATGGTCAGTGGGGCCAGAAGATGCAGGATGACAAGGACGACGGTGCCGCCTGGCTGGTGTCGCAGGGCATCGCGGCGAAGGATCGCATCGCGATCTTCGGCTACTCCTATGGCGGCTTCGCGGCAGCAGCGGCCACCGTACGCAGCCCATCGCCGTACCAGTGCGCCATTGCTGGTGCACCCGTCACCGACCTGGGCCGGCTGGGCACGTCCTGGAGCCAGAACCGCCTTCAACGCATCCTGCAGGGCCGCACCGTCAAGGGCATGGACCCGATGCAGAACACCGCCAAGGCCACCATTCCGCTGCTGACCTTCGTCGGCGACCGCGACGTACGCACGCCGGCGTTCCATGCCCGCAACTTCTATTCCGCCGTGCAGGGCAAGGTTCCGGCCCGGTTCGAGCTGATTCCCGACATGCCGCACAGCATGCCGTGGTACCCGCGCCACTTCCAGACGACCCTCACCCTGATGGCCGACTACCTGGCCAAGGACTGCGGGCCGGGCGGCCTGTAACCCCAGCAGAGGGGCCGATCAACAACCCCGCCGGCTTAACCGGCGGGGTTTTTTAATGCCCGAATTCCTGAATTTCCCCTTAGCAACAATAAGTTACGCAAAGAGTCCATTCATGTTGCATTTACTTTACGCCACACATACACTCCATTAACCGAAGCATAACAAACGGGGATCCCAAGAAATGCGCAACGCCAACCGCCACATCAAGCCAAGCCGCGTCCCGCTGACTCTCGCAGTACTGGCCTGCCTGCAGGTCGCACCGGCACTGGCCCAGGAGACCACCCAGCAGGAAGCAAAGGCGTCAAGCGCTTCCACCTCCAACCAGCGTGCGACCGACCTTGACAAGATCACCGTCACCGGCTCGCTGATCCGCCGCGCGGACTACGAGACCACCTCGCCGGTGTTCACCATCAACGCCGAGACCAACGCCAAGCAGGGTCAGGTCAACGTCGCCGAGTTCCTGCAGAAGTCGGCCATTGGTTCGGCTGAAACGCAGATCACCCACCAGTTCGGCGGCTTCGTCGTCGACGGCGGCACCGGCGTGCAGACCGTGTCGCTGCGCGGCCTGGGCGCCAACCGCACCCTGGTGCTGCTGGATGGGCAGCGTCCGGGCCCGGCCGGTACCCGCGGCGCCGTCGGCGCCTTCGACCTGAACGTCATTCCCACCGCCATCCTGCAGCGCGCCGAGATCGTGAAGGAYGGTTCGTCCTCCATCTACGGCTCCGATGCGGTGGCCGGCGTGGTCAACCTGATCACCAAGAAGAACATCGAGCGTCCGGAGCTGACCGTCACCGGCCGCGTGCCGACCGAGGGCGGTGGCGAGGTATTTGCTGCATCTCTGGCCAACGGCTGGAACTTCGACAACGGCAGCATCGTGGCC
>NZ_JBFTNR010000657.1:0-2756 GCF_056665995.1 Stenotrophomonas sp. 05L44_2 | reverse complement strand
GGCAAAGTCCGGCTCCGACGCGCCCTGCTCGTAGCGTGTCACCCGGCTGGACACCACATCTTCAGACAAGCCAATGCGCCGGCCCAGCTCACGCTGGGAAATACCCATCGCCAAGCGCGCTTCTTTGAGGCGCTTGGTGAACTGGTCGCGGAGAGGTGTGGGGGACATTAACCGCCTGGGCGCATCCTGTAACGGTCTACAGGATGGCAACCGACCCCCATTCCGTATGCTACATTATTTGTAGCATCGTAAGGCGGGGGTGGGGCATGAAGCCGTCTTCGCGGCCAGCGCCGCCTGGCAGCACAATATCGACAATCTGCCTTGCCTGCGGATACCGCGGACCGATGGCCATCCGCAATGGCCGCGGGCATTGGTCTAGCTCCGGGTGGGCCTTCACGTTTCTGGCGCTGCTTGGCGGTGCAGTTGGTTTCTTATTGATGGGCGTCACCGGGATGCTGGCCATGTCGATACTGATCGGCATTGTGGGCGCACTCGCGGTCCGCCCGGCATCTGCCTACCACTCCTGCCCGCAGTGCCACGTCGATCTGCAGTGGCGGTGAAGGTGCCAACTGGCACGGCGATGGAGGTGCGTAGGAAAATTCTGATCGTGGGCGGGTAGTGATGACGTTCCTGTCCCGTTGATCGGCCTTTGCCTATAGTGGATCCAAACCCCGCAATGGAATGGCCCGATGCACCCGATGTCCTCCGGCCGGTGCCTGGCACTCGCAATCGCCGTCGCTGTGAGCGCCAGTGCCTGCGCACGACCGCCATCCACCGAACACGAAAGGAATCCCGCCATGCCYGGCGCAACGCAGACCGGCCGTACCCTCAACGGCCACACCTACACCGACGCGCCCGTGGACGTGAAGCTGGGGCCGAATACCTTCCGCATCCCCGCCAATTATCTGGACAGCCAGATTGCGCCTTGGCCGGGGGAGGGGGTGACGCTGGTTATCGAATGGCCTGACATGAAGCCGACGGCGCCGGGCGCACGGGCGAATCCGAGGACCAATGATTTCCGCAAGGAGATCGCGGTGGCGGTGAACTACATCGACAGGATTCCAATCGAAACGTCGCTTGCGCGACTGTCGTCCAACGAGGCCATCACCGAGGAGGGATCGGTGGAACGTGGTGATCCACGGGCACGCCTGGACCTGCGGATTGCCCGGCCAGCGACGCTGGGGCTGGTCCCTTATGCCATCGATGAAGAGAAGATGGCCCGCTATTCAAAGGACTACGAGGCCCGCTACGGCAAGCCTCCTGTTCGAAACCCGGCCTATGAAGATGACTGGTATGTTGCGCGCAACGAAGATGGTCAGCTCACCACATTCATAAAGTGCGAGACCACCTCGTTCCGGGGTGATGGCGTGCGCCTGGAAGGCGATCAGGTCATCGACCTCGACGACCCGGTGGCGGCAGGATGTACGCACTATTTCGTGGATGTCGAGAACAAGCTCTCGATCACCTTGAACTACAAGCGGGCATTCCTGAAGGACTGGAAGCGCATGGAAGACGCGGTACGGGATGCCTTGGCACGCACCAAGGCCAGGTGATCCGAAGACAATTCAAGGAGTAAGTCATGGGTGGACTGACCCAGAAGGACATCAGGATCCTCACTGCCTATGCGGATTCGGGCAACCGGGAGCTCTACTGGAACTATCTCTCGCAGCTTCCCGGTGCAGACGGTTATGGAACGCTGGCGTTGGGCGTTGTGCGCAACGACAGCCTGCCCGGGCGGGTGGCAAACAGCTACGCACAGGAACATGCGAGAACGCAGCACGACGATGGTTCACGCTTCCCCAATGCGGTGTTGAGTGAACGGCAATGGGAAGCCTTCGGACAGAGTCTGCTCAAGCAGGACCTCGTGTTGCGGCAGTACTGGTCGCAGCAGCAGCGCCCGGATCTTGCCTTGAACCTGCCCGGCAAGGATGTGATGACCGCGCACGACCGTGCGTTCGAGCAGCATCGCCTGGATCCCAATTGCTGGACACCCCGCGTGCTCCTTCAGGCCGCACTGGAAAAGAGTGGCCCGCAGAAGCTGGAGCAGATCTGGACCAACATGCTCGACAACGATGGGGCCGGACTCCCGCGGGTGGGAAGTACCAGCCGCGATGCGATCACCCAGATGGGATTGAGCAAGGGGAGCCAGTACCTCGGCACGCTGACGTTCCATGAAGGAGCGGCAGCAGAAGGCCACCCAGTTCCACCCGGAAGATCCGTACCGAACCATCACCCGCAGTCCGCTTACCGCATCGGCAGATGGCCTGCCGGATCTCAAGCGCACACCCACCCGTCTGGCAGACATTGGCCCGGACCACGCCGAGTACAGTCTGCTGCAGCAGGTCAGCGGGCATGTCGCCGGCATCGATGCCAGAGCAGGACGCACGCCGGATGAAAGCAGTGAACGTCTGACCGCCAGCGTGATGGTCCTRGCCCGGCAGAACAACCTGGACCGTGCCGACCATGTGCTGCTCAGCGCGCAGACGGCGGACAGCCCAGCGGGCCGCAACGTGTTCGTGGTGCAGGGCGAGATGAACGACCCGGCACACCTGAGGGCTTCCATGCCCACCGATGTGGCCGTGCAGACGCCGGTAGAGCAGTCGTTGCAGCGTCTGGAGCTGGCCAGTGCAGAACGGCAACAGGCCCAGTCCCAGCGTCAGCAGCAGGAACTGGACAACCAGGTGCGCGAGCATCCGGCAATGCGCCTGGCATAGTGCACAGCAAGGGGCAGTGGGGTATTCCCATTGCCCCCGCAC
>NZ_JBFTNR010000656.1:0-2359 GCF_056665995.1 Stenotrophomonas sp. 05L44_2 | reverse complement strand
TCGCCAGCCCGGACAGCGAGCGGTCCGGCTGGGTGCGGTATTCGCGCCGCAGCAGCCAGCCCAGCGCATCGGGCTTGAGGAAGGCGCCACTGCCGAAGCGCTGCGCCAGCGCCGGATGGCGATCGCGCACATGCACCAGGGTCAGCGGCCAGAAAATCACGAAGGCACTGAACCCGGCCACTGCAACGCCGACGAAACACAGGGCGAAGAACAGGGTCATGGGGGCAGTACCTCCGTGGTCGTGCGTGTGGGCTTAGAAGTCCGCGCTGCCCGGGGCGCGCGGGTAGGGGATCGCATCGCGGATGTTGGACAGACCGCAGACGTACACCACCAGGCGCTCGAAGCCCAGGCCGAAGCCGGCGTGCGGTACCGAGCCGTAGCGGCGGAAATCGCGGTACCAGCTGTAGTGCTCGCGATCCAGGCCGAACTGCGCCATGCRTGCATCCAGCACGTCCAGGCGCTCTTCGCGCTGGCTGCCACCGATGATCTCGCCGATGCCCGGGGCCAGCACGTCCATCGCCGCGACGGTCTTGCCGTCATCGTTCAGGCGCATGTAGAAGGCCTTGATGTGCTCGGGGTAGTTGGTCACCACCACCGGGCGACCGACGTGTTCCTCGGTCAGCCAGCGCTCGTGCTCGGTCTGCAGGTCCAGGCCCCATTCGACCGGGAAGTCGAACTTCTTTCCGGACTTCTGCAGCAGGCTGACCGCATCGGTGTAATCGATGCGTTCGAACGGCGCGTTGATGAAGTCTTCCAGCTTGGTGATCGCGTTCTTGTCCACGCGCTCGGCGATGAAGGCCAGGTCGTCGCCGCGCTCGTTGAGCACCGCGCGGAACAGGTACTTCAGGAATTCCTCGGCCAGGCGTGCGTCTTCGGCCAGGTCGGCGAAGGCGATTTCCGGCTCGATCATCCAGAACTCCGCCAGGTGGCGGGTGGTGTGGCTGTTCTCGGCGCGGAAGGTCGGGCCGAAGGTGTACACCTTGCTCAGCGCCAGGCAGTAGGCCTCGACGTTCAGCTGGCCGGACACGGTCAGGAAGGTTTCCTTGCCGAAGAAGTCGCGGCTGAAGTCGATCCCGCCCTGGGCGTCACGCGGCAGGTTCACCATGTCCAGGGTGGACACGCGGAACATCTGGCCGGCGCCTTCGGCGTCGGAGGTGGTGATGATCGGGGTGCTGATCCAGTTGAAGCCGTTCTCGTGGAAGAAGCGGTGCACGGCCTGGGCCAGGCAGTTGCGGATGCGGGTGACCGCGCCGAACAGGTTGGTGCGCGGGCGCAGGTGCGCCACTTCACGCAGGAACTCCGGCGTCATCGGCTTGGGCTGGATCGGGTAGGTGAGCGGGTCTTCGACCCAGCCGACCACCTCGACCGCGCTGGCCTGGATCTCGAACGACTGGCCCTTGCCCTGCGACTTCACCAGTGTGCCGGTGGCCACCAGCGAGCAGCCGGTGGTCAGGCGCTTGATCTCGTCGAAGTTGGCCAGCCCGTCGCCGGCCACGACCTGGATCGGGGCGAAGCAGGAGCCGTCGGTCACATTCACGAAAGCCAGATTTGCTGAACCGCGCACCGTGCGCACCCAACCGCGTACCGTGACTTCGCCACCTTCCGGGATCTTCCCGGCAAGCGCATGTTCAACGCTGACCACCGTCATGACTTGAATCCTCTGCTGATCGACTCGATCTATGAACACGGGAGTTTACCGGTTGCAGCGTTCTGCTTGCGAGGCATTTCTGCGGTCATCGGCTCCCTATAATGTCCCGGTACCTCTGGAGTGATCCACCATGGCTGTCAGCCTGACCCCTATTGCCTTTGAGCGCGTGCAGCGCTTTGTCGCCCAGACCCCCGGCGCGCTGGGCCTGCGTTTTGGCGTGACCAAGACCGGCTGCTCGGGCTGGGGCCACATCACCGACCTGGCCCGCGAGGAGCGCGCGGACGACACCGTGTTCGACCAGGACGGGGTAAAGATCTATGTCGATGCCAAGAGCCTGGCCCTGGTGGACGGCACCGTGATCGACTTCGGCAAGCACGGCCTGAGCGAGACCTTCACGTTCAGCAACCCGAATGCCACCGCCGAGTGCGGCTGCGGCGAGAGCTTCACCACCGACGCCGACAAGGCCTGACGGCCGGTTCTGGCGTCCGCCGGACGTGGTCCGGCGCTATCGGAACCTGCTCTGGTAGATGCCGACCTTGGTCGGCAGGGAAGGGATCCACGGATGGAACGACCGCTTTTCATTTATCACCCCAACGCCTACGCCCTCTCCTTCGAAGAGGTCGACGGGATCTGTGACTGCTGCGGTCAGTCGCGGACGCTTCGTTACCGGGGGCCGTTCTACACACCTCTGCGTCCCGATTACCTGTGCCC
>NZ_JBFTNR010000655.1:0-2367 GCF_056665995.1 Stenotrophomonas sp. 05L44_2 | reverse complement strand
TCCGTAAGGCGCGACCGCGTAGCCGACACGAAGTCGGCGATATCGCGGGTACGGCGCGGGTTGTCGAATACCTGATTGATCCGGCCCTGCGACTYGCGGATCCGCTCCTGGCGTTCCATCTCCATGCGCGCGGCGATATCCGCCGCCGACTCGCCCTGCTTCGCCGTCTTGGTCAGGCCCAGCGGGTCGAGGAACTTCCCCGCGCCCGACTTCTGGACCAGGCCCGTCGGGTCTGCCCAGTTGCCCTTGCCGATATTGCCGCCGCCGGCCATCAGCCCGCCTCCTTGGTGCGTGCGAACAGGACCGCATCGGCGCCATTGGCGCAGTAGCGGCTCAGGGTTGCCTCACGGCGGTAGCCGAGCGAGCGCTCGTACCATTCGAAGGTCTTGTCGCGGCCGGCCAGGCCGTAGAGCTGCAGGCGGTGCACCTCGGGGCGCGCCAGCATCCGGTCGTTGAGCTTCCGCGTGACGCGGGTGATGTGCCACCAGTGTTTATCCCAGCCGTCCATGGTCCCGAGCTGCCAACCCTCCCATACGCCAGGGCGGACCTGCCAGAATCCACCGGCCACCACCGGCGTGTAGTCGGCCAGGATGACGAACTTCGGGCCATGCACAGCAGCCATTTTCAGAATGGCCTGCTCCGGGTCGTACTCGGTCAGCCCCGTCATGGCCAGATCCTGCTCGATCTCGTCCGGGCGCATGTTCCGCGCCAAGTAGACCAGCTCCTCGATCATCACCTGGTTGTGGACAGTGATGGTCATGGCCCATTCCCGAAATCGAAGAAGCTCAGGGACGCCTGCGTCAGCGCCCACTTCTGCCCCGGCGCGAAGTCGACGCGCAGGCTGAAGGTTGGCGCCGACAGCGGGAACGGGATCACGCCGCCGGGCAGTGTGTCCGCATCGACCGTGTACGGCTCGGTGAACGCAGCGACATTGCGCTGGTCGTAGCCGATGCTGATGCTGGGCGTGCCCTGGCTCACGATGTCGAAACCCTCCATCATCTTGGTGACGCTCGGCGTCCCGAAGTCCAGCCACGGCCACCAGACCGTGCCACCGAACGGGATCGACTCGCCGCCAACGTCGTCGCCCAAGGCAAAATCGCTGACTGCGCTGATTTCATCCCCGTGCCGGATATAGAGATCATTCCCCAGTTGCGCGAAGGCATCCACGGAGAATGGGAACAGGTAGCGGCTCCAGGCGCCCTGCTTGCCCGAGCGCATCGTGTAGACGAACACCGTCGACTGCATCACGCACCTCCGAAGCCGAACTGGAGCCGGCCACCCGTAGACATGCAGAGCGTGGCCAGGCCGCCGCAGGGGGGATTGGCACTCAGCAGGTACTCGGTCTGGTATCGGTCACGCTGCTGGCGGTAGTAGAGCGCCCCAGCGCGCAGGTAGCCGAGAATCACGTCGGAATTGCTGGTCTGGGTCGGCCGCTTGTCGTCCAGCGTCAGGCGCGGGTTGATCATCCCCGCAAAGGACGTGAACACCATCCCAGGCACCGAACTGTCATACCACCACAGCCACGCCAGGCCCGACTGCACGAACGCGATGGCCGGCTGCATGTTCTGGTCGAAGGCCAGCGCCACCGATGTGATGCCCGGCCGGATGAACGCCGGTTGCTCGTTCCCGCCGTCCGGCCCCAGGTACACCACGTCGCCGTCCACGCGAACACGCCACAGCTTCACCCGCAGGCCCTGCGACGCATCGTTCAGCGCCACGCCGCCCATCTCGAAGTCGATCAGCGGCTGTAGCGTCGAGTTGACCCGCTCGACGTTCGGCGCGGGTACCGGGGTGGTGGAGAGGCCGCCAGCGGGGATCATGGGGTGTAGCGCCCCCAGCTCATGCGTACGGTGAAAGTTGCGACCGTCTGGCTGTTCTTGGGCAGCTTCGGAGTCAGCCCCCATGCCCATACACCGAACATCCTCTGAGCGCCGGATGGGTCACCCGTAGCAAAGAAGCACCCGACTCCACCCACAACGTTCGCGTCATTCAATCCGCAGTCGAAACGGAAGGAGCGCGAGTAGCTGCCCGTGACATAGGTGAGCGCGGCAAGCGCGCCAGCCGGAACGGGATTTGTGATCGACGAGTTCTGGGCAGGAAGCGTGTCCGCAACGTTTGGGCTCGTACTGCTTTCACCAGTCGTACGTGGGCCAATTTCATAGCCCACATTACGGTACCAGCAGTCGTCATAGGCAGCAGCCGTCAGGGGGCGCGCAATCCAGCTATAGCTGACGGAGGCAATCGTGATGGTGCCAGTCGCGTCGGCCAGCGTGGGGTAGAGCCGGAGCTCGTAGGTAACATCTAGCACCTCATCCGAAAGAATGGTGATAGTCGTAGGGCTACCGCCGCCGTCCAGAATGAGCGCCC
>NZ_JBFTNR010000654.1:0-2369 GCF_056665995.1 Stenotrophomonas sp. 05L44_2 | reverse complement strand
TACCTGGGCAGCTCCTACATGTTCGACAGGAACGTGTCGCTGACCGGACGCTGGATGGCGGCCAAGGAGATCACTGGTGCGCCGCAGTCCATCGACGTGTTCCAGCTGGAAGTGAACGCTGGCTTCTGACGTGACGGCCGGCGTTCGCGCCGGCCGCTTCCCCGCACTCTGGATGCAAACCGAAATGATCGAAGACTCCCAACTGTCCGTAGCCGAGAGTGATGCCGTGGACGCGCTGTCCGCGCAGGACGCCGTTGGCCCGATGTACCCGCCGCTGTACCGCGCGCCGGTAATGCTGTCCTCGCGCGACCATGCGCGCTGGCGCCTGTTGCCTGGCGATGCCGCCTTCGCTGCGGCCAGCCATGCCGTGCCACTGGTGCTGGGCGAATTTGCCGCTGCTGCGCGTTGCTACCCGCTGGTGTTTGTCGGCGAAGAAGCCGCGCCGGTGGCCGTGCTGGGTCTGGAGGCCGAGCACAATCGTTTCGTGGTGGCCGACCGATGGCAGAGCGGCGCCTATGTGCCGGCCTACGTGCGCCGCTACCCCTTCGTGTTCGCGCGGACCGCCCAACCCGAAGGGTATGCGTTGGCCATCGATGCCGATGCAGCGATGCTGCGCACCGAGGGTGACGAAGGCCAGCCACTGTTCGAGGCCGATGGCCAGCCCAGCGGGTTGACCCGTCAGGCGTTGCAGTTCTGCGAAGCCTTCACCAGCGAAGCCGCTGCTACCGCTGCCTTCAGCGCGCAGCTGCTGGCCTCGGGCGTGCTGGTGGATCGCCAGGCCGATGTAGAGCGTGCCGACGGTCGAACCTCCAGCCTTCTCGGCTTCCAGGTCGTCGATCCCGATCGTTTCGCTGCGCTGCCCGAAGCGACCGTCATCGCCTGGCATCGGCAGGGCTGGTTGGCGCCGTTGCATTTCCACCTGGCCTCGCTGGCGCGCTTCAACGACCTGCTGAACGGCTGACACCTTCACCGGGATACTGGACAGGCGCACGACACGGATGTCGAAGGCCGCGCGCGATGCGTGGCCTGCTGCCCCCCAGGCAGGTGGGAAGACCTCGCCCTGGCATGGCTGCACCCTGTCCGGATCCCGACCTTTGTGCTGCGAAGGATCGGCTCTGCAGCGTCGAGCCGTGCTCGACTGGCCTCAACACGAATGCACGCTTCAGCGTTCCCGGCCAGACAGCGGCCAGGTTGAAATCGTCGCAGGGAAGATGGCGCGCCCGGAGGGATTCGAACCCCCGACCAATGGCTTCGGAAGCCACTACTCTATCCGGCTGAGCTACGAGCGCGTGGTGGAACCGCCGCGCCGTCGGCCAGGGCCGGGGCGGGCATCGCAACGCAATGAGGCGGTGCGGGATGGGCATTCTATCCAGTTTCGCCGCACAAATCTCCCCCCGCCGGCAAAGTCGGTCCGAAGGCACAGGAGTATCCTAGTGTCATGGCTGATACCCCCCTTTCCGCGCCGCATCCGGCGCCGACGCCGCGTTGGCGGCATTACTGGTCCCTGATGCGCGCCGATCGCCCGATCGGCACGCTGCTGCTGCTGTGGCCCACCTGGTGGGCGTTGTGGCTGGCCGCTGGCGGCCTGCCGCCGCTGTGGACCCTGTTCGTGTTCACCGCTGGCGTCTGGCTGACCCGCTCGGCCGGTTGCGTCATCAACGACTACGCCGACCGCTGGCTCGACCCGCACGTAGAGCGCACCAAGGCGCGACCGCTGGTGACCGGCGCAATCAGCGGCCGGGCGGCGCTGGTGCTGTTCGCGGTGCTGATGCTGGTGGCCTTCGGCCTGGTGCTGACCCTGAACGGCCTGACCATCGCCCTGAGCTTCATCGGCGTGTTCCTGGCGGCCAGCTATCCCTACCTGAAGCGCTACACCCATCTGCCGCAGGTCTACCTGGGCATGTCCTTCGGCTGGGGCATCCCGATGGCCTTCGCCGCCGTGCAGGGCGAGGTGCCGATGCTGGGCTGGCTGCTGTATGCCGGCAACATCCTGTGGTCCACCGCCTACGACACGTGGTACGCCATGGTCGACCGCGAAGACGACCTGAAGATGGGTTCGCACTCCACTGCGATCCTGTTCGGCGATCTGGACCTGGTCATCCAGGGCGTGCTGTACGCGCTGTTCCTGGCCACGATGGCGCTGGTGGGCGTGCGCGGCGGGCTGGGTGGGTACTACCTGGCCGGCGTCGCGGTGGCGACGCTGCTGGTGGTGTACGAGTTCTGGATCTGCCGCAGGTCTACCTGGGCATGTCCGTCGGGTGGGGCATCCCGATGGCCTTCGCCGCCGTGCTGGGGGAGGTGCCGATGCTGGGCTGGCTGCTGTGTGCCGGCAACATCCTGTGGTCCACCGCCTAGGACACGTGGTACGC
>NZ_JBFTNR010000653.1:0-2373 GCF_056665995.1 Stenotrophomonas sp. 05L44_2 | reverse complement strand
CCAGAGGAGGTGGCGCACCTGGTTGCGTTCCTGGCGTCGCCGTTGGCGGGGTACATCACCGGGGCGGTGATTCCGGTGGATGGCGGAATGCACTACTTCGCCCACTAGCATCCCGGGCGCGCCTGATTCTACGAAACGGTGAAGGCAGGGACGCTCAGCGCTACGTAAACAAGCGAAAAGGGCGACCCGTAGGCCGCCCTTCTGTTTACGGTCGAGCTCGCCAGCTCAGCGCGGCGAGGCCACCGCGCGGTTGCCCGAAGCGCCCTTGCCCTTGCGCTTGTCCTGCTGTGCCGGGGTGGCGCCCTCGGCCATCAGGTTGTCGCTGCCGAAGTCGGTGTCCACGTCCAGCCAGCGCTGCGACGGCAGCCCGAGGGCTGCGTCGAGCACGGTCGGCAGCAGGCCGCTGGGCAGGCCGCTTTCGCCGTTCCACATGATGGCGATGCCGAGGTCGCGCTCGGGCACCAGTGCAACAAGGCCGCGGTAGCCCTGCACCGCGCCGGCATGGAACACGACATCGTGACCGGCGTAGTCGAAGGTGCGCCAGCCCAGCGCGTAGCCGGCCGAGTGCAGGCGTTCGCGGCGCCAGCCCGAACGCATCTCGCCCGGTGTGTTGATCAGGCTGGAGTGCAGGGTCGCCAGCAGCGGTGCCGGCAGCACGTCCGGGCGGTGGCCGGTATGGGCCAGCAACCACTGCGCCATGTCACTGGCACTGGCGTTGACGCCGGCAGCAGGGGCGACGCGGTAATAGGTCGGCTTCGGCGTCAGCGACACCCAGCCGTTGCGGCTGCGCACGTGCGGGCGCGCCCAGCGCGAGCTGGCCTGGATGCCGGCCAGGCCGAGGCTGGCATCGTTCATGCCCAGCGGCTTGAAGATGCGGCGTTCGACCGACTGCTCGTAGAAGCTGCCGGAGGCCGCATACACGACGTCGCCGATCAGGCTGAAGGCCACGTTCTGGTAGGCGTAGCAGTCGCCCGGCAGGCACTTCAGGCTGGTGTTGGCCAGCTTCTGGGTCAGCGCGTAGTACTCGGCATTGCCTTCGATGTCGCGGTCATAGGCGTTGTACGGCAGGCCGACGCGGTGGCTGAGTACATCGGCCACGGTCAGGCGGTCGGTGGCCTCCGGCGAGTTCAGGCGGAAGCCCGGCACGTAGTCGGTGACCTTGCTGTCCCAGCGCAGGGTGCCATCGTTGACCAGCAGGCCGGCCATGGTGCCGGCGAAGGCCTTGGACAGCGACGCCAGGCGGAACACGGTGTGGGCGTCGACCGGCAACGGGTTGTTGACGTCGGTCACGCCGTAGCCGCGCGCGCTGAGCACGCGGCCGCCCTGCACGATGGCCACTGCCATGCCGGGCACGCGCTCGCCATAGGTGAGCTGCTGCGCCATCGATTCGATGTTGGCGACGTTGAAACCGGCAGCGGGCAACTGCACCTGCGGCACCAGCCCGGTGCGGTAGGCCGCAGGCTGGGTGTGGGCGACGGCGCCACCGGCGGCGGTTTCGATGTTGGTCGGCATCGGCGGCAACGCCGGCGGGGTCTGCGCGGTGGTGGACAAGGCAAGGGGCATCAACATGCCCAGCAAACCGGTGGCCGCCGAACGGATCGGACGACGCAGGCTGTTCTTTTTCATCGGTTGGAACCCGTGCGCGACTGCTGGGGATGATTCTAGCGCCGCTTTTCGCCTGTGCACAAACAAAGCGAAGATGAATGCGCATCTCGTTGAAAAAGTTGGATTTTTGACGCCAGAAGAGCGTGTATCACAAGGTGTCCGCCGGGCCAGTCCGTGACACTGCGTTGCAGCCATCGGCGCCGCCTGCGCTGGCGATGTTGCAGTGCATTGGATAACGTACGCGCTTCACTGCCCCCGGAGCCTGCCATGCCGCTGTCCAACCGCCGTTTGCGGGCGAGGGGAGCCGCGTGAGCGCGGCGCGGGAGAGCGGGGCACTGAAGGGCCTGCTGGCCGCGCTGCGCGAGTCGCCGGCGCTGTGGTGGTCGTTTCTGTACTTCTTCTGCCTGCTCAGCGGCTACTACGTGCTGCGGCCGGTACGCGAGGCGATGGCCGCTTCGGCCGACCTGGAGACGGTGTTCCCGGCGGCGTTGATCGCCTGGTTCGCCAGCCATGGCATCGCCCTGAAGGACTTCGTCCTGCAGTTCCTGTTCTCCTGCGTATTCGTGATCATGCTGGTGCTGCAGCCGGTCTATGGCTGGCTGGTCAGCCGCTTCCCGCGGCGGGTGTTCCTGCCGGCGGTGTACGGCTTCTTCGTCGCCACCCTGCTGGGCTTCTACGCACTGTTCGACAGCGGCGTACCGGGGCGGGGCATGGCGTTCTTCTTCTGGTCACCGTGTTCAACCTGTTTGCGGTCGCAGTGTTCTGGAG
>NZ_JBFTNR010000652.1:0-2377 GCF_056665995.1 Stenotrophomonas sp. 05L44_2 | reverse complement strand
GTGTAACAGCCCGGGCTGAACGGGGCCGAATGCCCCCGGGGGTCGGACCCCTTTCCGCAGGAAAGGGCTCTGCCCCCACCCGGGCGCGTCCAGGCCTGTGACGGCCGTCGCTCGCATTTCGTAAAACTTTCATTAAAATCGGCGGTCGGACGACATGAGGTCGCCACGGACTGCCGCACAGGTGGGCCGCCAATGGACTGAAATTCACAGGAATTCCCATGCGCAAGATCCTGATCGTGGCCGCCCTGCTGGCCGCTGCCCCGTTCTCGGCCTCCGCCGACGCCCTGAGCTATACCTACGTCGAAGGCGGCTGGACCCAGGTCAAGACCGACGACGACGTGTTCAACGACCCGAAGGTTGATGGTGGTTACGTGCGCGGTTCGATCGCGCTGGCCGAGCAGGTGCACGTGTTCGGCGRCTGGAACTACGGCAGCAAGTCGTACGACTACGACTACGGCTCGATGAAGCTCAAGCTGAACCAGCCGGAGCTGGGCATCGGTTACCACATGCCTTTCAGCGACCGCGTCGACTACACCGCCGACATCGCCTGGGTCCGCCAGCAGGCTGAAATCACCGTCAAGGACGTGGACTACGGCCGCTTCAGCGTGAAGGACCACACCAACCTGGTGCGCGCCACCATGGGCCTGCGTGGCAAGCCTTCGCGCATGACCGAAGCCTGGATCAAGGCCGGTTACATGGACGGCGGCAATGAATTCAAGGGCACCTGGGTCGGCACCGTCGGCGGCCAGATCAACTTCACCCGGACCTGGGGCCTGGTGGGCGAGATCTCCGGCTACCGCGACGTCACCCAGTACTCGGCCGGCGTGCGCGCCAGCTTCTGATTGCCCGATCCTCGTCGTGCGATCGAACGGGCTCCGCAAGGGGCCCGTTTTTTGTTGGCCGTCGCGCGCAATACGCTTGGCTGCGGCACGCCATCGAATGCAATGACAATTGCGCTAGGCTTGCCGCCCTCTGGAACAGGAACACCGTCATGRAGACCCCGATCCGCGGCCTGCTGGCCACCGCACTGCTGTGCGCCCCGATGTTCGCCGCGGCCGCCCCGGCGCAGCTGACCCCCGAACAGACCTTCGATCTGTACGCACGCGCATTGCTGGAAGACGATGCCGCCGCCACGCGCACGCTCAACGATGCATTGAAGCCGGCCTTCGACGGCCAGGATTCGGTAACGCCGGTGCCGGGCATGATGGCCCAGGCCCTGGCCGAGCCGTGGCAGACGGTGCTGGCCGTGGCCGGAGTGAAGGGTGATCCCGCAGCGGCGGAAGCGATGTACGCCAAGGCGCTGAAGGCCTCGCAGTGCCGTGCCACGCGCAGCACGGTGGAAGACAACGAATTCGTGGACGACCAGAAGATCGCCAAGGTCGATTTCAGCTGCCAGCTGGCCGACCTGGGCAGCGTGCAGCCGTTGTTCCTGGCCAGCCTGACGGGTGAGGACAAGGCTCCGCGCGCGCGCTTCACCGAGGCCTATACCCAGGCCCTGCAGAGTGGCCCGCGCAAGGCCGTGACCGGCACCCTCACCCTGTACACCGCCAAGGACAAGGGCTACTGGTACAGCAGCAACTTCGATGATCTGGTGGGCCCGGTGCTGGATGCGCTGGCGCCGTTCGATGGCTGGATGCAGGACGTTGAAGCAGCCAAGGCACCGAAGGTGACCGGCGTGCCGGCCTGCGATCTGCTGCTGCAGCAGCACCGCAGCTGCGTGGCGAAGATCGCACCGGACCAGATCAGCGGTGTGGATGCGATGACCGAAGAGTTGAAGGCCAAGACGCAGGTGATGTCGGCCGAGGAAATGACGCAGGAGTGCAAGGCACTGCGTCCGATGGCCGAGATGATGTGGACCGACGAATGCGCCTGAGAGGGTCATGTTGAAGACATGGGGGCTGGCAGCGCTGCTGCTGGCCTTCAGTAGTGCGCGGGCAGGTTCTGCGGCATTGCCGGACGCGCAGATATTCGACCTGTTTGCGCAGGTGATCGTGCACGGCGATGCGCCTGCACAGCGTGCGTTGGCGCAGTACATGCAAGGCGACAAGGGTGTGGCCATCGCTGCGGCCCTGGCCGGTGTGAGCCACCTGGACGACGCACCGGAAATGGCCGATTGGCCGCAGGCGGCGGCCGCGCTGCGTGCGCGGCAGGCCTCGGTACGATGCACGACCGACAGCGTGCAGTACCCGCACGGGCCTGACGGTGACAGTGCCTTGGTGGACTACCGTTGCACCCTGCCGGATCTGATGGCGCTGCTGCCCGTGTATCGGCAACACCCGGTGCCGTTCAATGGCCCGCACCCGCCACAGATGGCGCCGGCACTGGCGGCGGCGTACACGCAGCTGCTCGCCGATGCGCCGGATCGGGAGCGGAATGT
>NZ_JBFTNR010000651.1:0-2380 GCF_056665995.1 Stenotrophomonas sp. 05L44_2 | reverse complement strand
GAGCGACTGGTTGTTCGATCTGGGCAATTCGCGCTTCAAGTTCGCGCCGTTGCAGGGTGACCGTGCCGGTGATGTGCAGGCCTGGGCACATGGCGCCGAAGGCATGGCCGGGCAACCGCCGCACAGCCTGCCCAGTGGCGGCACCGCGTTTGTGGCCAGCGTCGCCGCGCCATCGCTGACCAGCGCGATGCTGGATCAGCTGCAGCGTCGCTTCGAGCACGTGCATGTAGTGCGCACCAGCGCCCAGTGTGCGGGTGTACGCATTGCCTACGCCAAACCGGAAAAATTCGGTGTCGACCGCTTCCTGGCGCTGCTGGCTGCCGCCAAGGCACAGCGGCCGGTGCTGGTGGTCGGTGTCGGCACCGCGTTGACCATCGACCTGCTTGATGCCAACGGCCAGCATCACGGTGGACGCATTTCCGCCTCGCCGACCACCATGCGCGAGGCGCTGCACGCGCGCGCGGTGCAGCTGCCGGCCAGCGGCGGTGACTACAGCGAATTCGCCAACGACACCGCCGATGCGCTGGCCTCCGGTTGCGATGGTGCCGCCGTGGCGCTGGTTGAACGCAGCGCCCGCCAGGCACAGGCGCTGTTGGGCGTCATGCCGTCGCTGCTGGTGCACGGCGGTGGCGCACCCGCGCTGATGCCGCTGCTGGACGGCGCCGACTACCACCCCTCGCTGGTGCTGGATGGCCTCGCCCGCTGGGCGGTGCACCAGCCCGCAGGCTAGTATCGGCGCATGCTGACCCGTGCCCTGATCGTCGTGCTGGCGATCCTCAATCTTGGTGTTGCCACCTGGTGGCTGTTGCGCGATGAACCCGCGCGCGCGCCGTTGCCACCGCCCCCGACCGGCGTGGCCGAGCTGCGCTGGTTGCCCGGTGGCACCGATGCGGCCGTGGCCGCGCAGGCCTCGGCAGCGGCACCCACTGAAGCACTGGTGGAGCGTGAGGCGGCGCCGGCTACCGCAGTGGCCGCTGTACCCACACCCGCAGCGGCGACACCTGCAGCACCCAGCAAGCCAGCCGAACCAGTGAAGGCGCCTGAGCCGATGGCCGCCGTCGCCAAGCCAGCGCCCGAACCGGTGGCTGAGAAACCCGCAGCCCCGGCCGTACCGCCGCGCTGCCTGGCGCTGGGCCCGTTCGCCGACCGCGCCGCTGCCAGCGCTGCGCAGAGTCGTGCGGGCAACCTGCTGGGCCAGGTGCGCCTGCGCGAGCAGCCCGCCGCCAGCGGCAGCGCCCGTTACCGCGTGCTGCTGCCCGCCGCCGCCAGCCGCGATGACGCGCAGGCCACGGTCAAGCGCATCGTCGCTGCCGGGCTGAGCGACTACTACATCATCAGCCAGGGCGACGAGACCAACGCCATTGCGCTGGGCCAGTACCGCAACCGCGAGGGCGCCGAACGGCGCATGGCCGCGGTGCAGGCCGCCGGCTTCCAGCCGCGCCTGGTGGCCAGTGGCGATGCCGGCCAATGGTGGCTGGAAGGGCAGCTGGCCACCGGCAGCGAACCGGCCCAGGCGCAGCAGCGCAGTGGCGCCGCGCAGCAACGGTCGCTGGAATGCACGCGACTGCGCTAGAATTCCCAAACCACGGCGCTGCCGTCGGCGTTTCACCCCGTGCCGCTTTAGCTCAGTTGGTAGAGCAACTGTCTTGTAAACAGTAGGTCATCCGTTCGATTCGGATAAGCGGCACCATCTCCCGACAATCTCCCTTGCCCCTTTTGTTGCATGGGGCCGGCTAGTGTCTGTGTGCCTACGCCGCATGCAGCTGCAGCTCCACATACTCCGCCAATCCCCGGCACGCCAGCAGCAGCCCTTCGCGCGTTCCGTCGCCGATCTGCTGCTCGTCGCCTCCATCGACCCGCACGCGCTCGGCGGCGTGGAATATTTCCAGCAAGGTGGTCAGCCCGGCAGCGGCGCGGTCGGCGCGTGCCATGGCCATGCCCTGGCCGGGTGTCAGCGTTGGCCCGCGCCACGGCTGACCGTCGGCACCATCGCCATTGCGGATGCGCAGCAGGCAGCCTTGCAACGTGATGGGGTCCGGGACATCGACGGCGGCGGCGAACGCGGCTTCCAACGGCTGCGCAAGCTCGGGGGGCAGGCGTTCGGCGGCGTCGCCCAGCGTGGCGGTCAGATAGGGATAGTCAGGAACGGGCATGTGGGCATCCTCGGGTACAAGAGAGGCGCCACCGCAGGGGGTGGCGGACGATGCGTGGTTTCCAATACCGGTGAGTTGAGAAGCCGGTGGGCGCGAGGCCCCCACGCACCGCCCGCCGTAACGCAGCAGACGGATTGCCAGCCGACGCCACCCCCGAGGTGGTGGCGCCGGCTGACAAGCGTAAACAACTCAACTCATTCGGGATTGGAAGCCCCGGCCATCCGTTG
>NZ_JBFTNR010000650.1:0-2385 GCF_056665995.1 Stenotrophomonas sp. 05L44_2 | reverse complement strand
CAGCGGATAGTCTTCGCCACCGTACCGGTAGCTGCTGTCGGCTGCTTCGAAGCGCTCGTGCGACAGCCGGCCAATACCACTGACCGAGGCGACCGGCACCGCGAAGGTGGTTTCGCCGATCTGCACGAATACCGCCTGGGTGACCGCCAGCGTCTGCGGCAGGCGCAGGGTGAAACGCACGCCCTGGCCACGCACCGACTGGATGTCGACCGAGCCGCCGAGCTGGCGCACTTCGTTGCCGACCACGTCCATGCCGACGCCACGGCCCGCCAGCTGGCTGACCTGGTCGGCGGTGGAGAAGCCCGACGCGAAGATCAGGTTGTCCAGTTCCTGTTCGCTCGGCTGTGCATCGGCAGGCAGCAGGCCGCGGTCGATGGCGCGACGGCGGATCGCTTCACGATCCAGGCCAGCGCCATCATCGGCCACGTCCAGTACGATTTCCGAGCCCTCGCGGTGCAGGCGGATGGCGATTTCGCCTTCTTCCGGCTTGCCGGCGGCACGACGCTGTTCCGGCGCTTCCAGGCCATGGGCAACCGAGTTGCGCAGCATGTGCTCCAGCGGCGCGACCATGCGATCGAGCACGTTGCGATCGAGCTCGCCGTGGGTGCCTTCCAGGGTCAGGTGAACCTGCTYGCCGGTATCCATGCCGGCCTGGCGGACCACACGGCGCAGGCGCGGCACCAGGCCGTCGAACGGCACCATGCGCGCGCGCATCAGGCCATCCTGCAGTTCCGAACTGACACGCGACTGCTGCTGCAGGAGCGAATCGTACTGGCGCGACAGATCATCCAGCACGCCCTGCAGGCCACCCAGATCGGCGGCCGACTCGTTCAGCGCGCGGCTGAGCTGCTGCAGGGTGGAGAAACGGTCCAGTTCCAGTGGATCGAACTTCTGGTCGGCCTGGTCCTGCTCGCGCTGGTAGCGGGCCACGATCTGCGCTTCGGTTTCCAGGTCCAGGCGACGCAGCTGGTCGCGCAGACGCGCATTGGTGCGTTCCAGTTCGCCCATCGCGCCACGGAAGGCGCCGAGCTGCTGTTCCAGGCGCGAACGATAGATCGCCACTTCACCGGCGTGGTTGACCAGGCGGTCGAGCAGGTCGGCGCGCACACGCACCTGTTCCTGCTGCGGACGGGCCAGCGGGTCTTCCTCGCTGGAACCTTCCACCGGCAACGGTGCCGACAACGGGGCATCGACCACGGCCACGGCCGGAGCCGCCTGTGGGGCCTGCTCCGCCACGACGACAGCACTGGCTGCAGCTGCGCTGGCAGCGGCGGTGATGTCGGTGGTGGTGCGTGCTTCAAAGGCGTCGAGCAGATCCTGTGCCGGCTCGACGATGCGATGTTCGCCGGTACGGGTCAGCAGCTGGTGCAGACGGTCGAAACCGCGTTCCAGCAACTGCACATCACGACGTTCGATCTCGGTGCGCCCGCCAGCGACAGCCTCCAGCAGCGATTCGATGCTGTGGCCGAGATCACCGATGGCATTGATGCCCGCCATGCGCGCGCCGCCCTTGAGCGTATGCAGRTCGCGCTGCAGGCCGGCCAGGGCTTCGCGATCCTGCGGCGCTTCGCGCAGCTCGCTGATCAGCCCATCGCAATGATCCAGCAGGTCCTTGCCTTCCTCGACGAAGATGTCGACCAGCTCGCGATCATAGATGCTGAAGTCGAGCAGGTCGGCGCTCTCTTCGGCTTCGGAGTCGGTCCGGGCTTCTTCGGTCTGGGCTTCGGGCAGGGGCGCATCCGCCGGTACCGCCGCATCGACGCTGTCGACGGCGACAGGTTCGACCTCGACCGCCGCAGCCTCCGCCGCGACCGGCACCACGATCATGCCGCTGTCCGCCGCGGCAGCCTGGCCCGGAGCATCTTCCAGCTCGAAGAAACGCGAGGGCGAGATGGCGTCCTGCGCCGTCTCCGCGGCCCCGACGTCTTCCACCGTCGCCGGGGACGGCTGGTCGGTGCTCTCTCCTTCACCGACCGCCGCCTCCCCGCCGACGTCCGCATCCTCGGCAAAGGCTTCCGCCTCGCCAGGCGCGAGTTCGCTGGCCTGCAGGCCGAGCACGGGCCATTGCCCGTCTTCGTCCTGGCCCTGCTCCTCGTCGATCACGTGCAGGCCGGCCTCGAGCGCGGCTTCCAGCGTGACCGGGTCTGCGAAGCCCGGCACAGCCATTTCATCCTGCAGGCTGGACAGCTCGCTGTCGAGCGGCAGCGCAGCAGCGTCTTCATCCACCGCCGTTTCAGGTGTGGATGGCAGCGGCGTATTCAGGTCGTTTGCGACATCCAGGACATCCGGATCGCGGTCGTCAACCGGCAGCGCACTGGCATCCAGATACGGCGACAGATCATCCGCCGCAGTCAGCGCGGTGTCTTCCAATGCGGTGTCTTCCGA
>NZ_JBFTNR010000649.1:0-2385 GCF_056665995.1 Stenotrophomonas sp. 05L44_2 | reverse complement strand
CGGTAATACACAACGCCTGGATGGCGGTGCAATGTTCGGCAACGCGCCGCGCGCGTTGTGGGAAAAGTGGGCAGCACCGGATGAGCTCAACCGCATCGAGCTGGCCTGTCGTGCGTTGTTGGCGAGCCCGCTGGAAGGCAAGACGGTGCTGTTCGAAACCGGCATCGGTGCGTTCTTCGAGCCGCGCATGCGCGAGCGCTATGGCGTGCAGGAAAGCCAGCATGTGCTGATCGATTCGCTGCGCGAAGCCGGCTTCGAGCACGAAGACATCGACGTGGTGGTGCTCAGCCATCTGCACTTCGACCATGCCGGCGGCCTGTTGGCCGCGTGGCACGAAGGCCGTGAACCGGAACTGCTGTTCCCCAATGCGACGTACGTGGTCGGGGCGCAGCATTGGCAGCGCGCGCTGCAGCCGCACCCGCGCGATCGCGCCAGCTTCATTCCAGAACTGCCGGGCCTGCTGCAGGCCAGTGGCCGCCTGGAAGTGGTGGACGGCGAGTATTCGAAGGTGCTGGGCCACAGCGTGCGTTTCAGCTACAGCGACGGGCACACGCCGGGGCTGATGCTGGCCGAGATCGTGGGGCAGGCACGCGCAGGCGAGGGGGCGCACGGCGGCGTGGTGTTCTGCGCCGATCTGATTCCGGGTCGATCGTGGGTGCACGTGCCGATCACCATGGGGTACGACCGCAACGCCGAGCTGCTGATCGACGAGAAGCGGCAGTTCCTGGAAGACAAGCTGGCGCGCAACGTGCATCTGTTCTTCACCCATGATCCGCAGGTGGCGCTGGCGCAGGTCGGGCGGGATGAGAAGGGACGTTTCGTGACGCTGCATGAGCAGGGCGAACTGAAGGCGCGCGCGCTGGGGTGAGGTTGGCCGGCAGGGCTGCGCCCTGCACCTGCAGAGGCCGGAGCCGAAGCAACAGCAACAGCRGGYWWTCCGTGGGWTGGCGGGGCGGTGTCGGATGGCGGGGACGCCGCAAGTACGTCCTTGTAGGCTTGGCAGCCGCATCCATGCGGCTGACACCCCGCAATCCGACACCGCCCCGCCTTCGACAGTTTTCCGGTGACGGATGGGACACCCGGTGGATCTTTCGGGCTCTGACCCCATTCGACGACGGGTTCCAGGTGACTGATGCGACTCTCGTTGTATGGATCGGCAGTAGATCCACGCCATGCGTGGATGGGGCCTTTCTTCGCTGTTTTTACGATGCCTTGAGGCAGCTGCTCATGAAGGTCTTGCGGGCGTCGCCGGCGAGCTTTTGGGTGGCGGCGTCTGCGTTGCACTTCTTCATGCGCTCCTGCGGCGTGGCAGGGGTTGCCGGTGCGGCTGCGTGCGAACTCAGGCATGCGCTCTGCGCGGACTTGTAGGCGTCGCCTTTCAGCCCTTTGTTCTTTGCCGAACAGTCGGCCATGCGCTGCTGCTGTGGGGTGGCTGCGTTGGCGGCAATCGGGAGGCCGACCAGCAGGGCGGCGGCGAGCAGCAAAGAGGCTTTCATGGTGGCTCCAGGGCAGGGCGGGTGCGCGGAGCATTCGCCCGTCGCCGCAAAGCCGGCGTGAAGGTGCCTGGAGCAGGTGGAGCACTTCCTTTCGAAAGCGCTCCGACCCGGTCGATCTCAGCCCACGCGGGTACCGAAGATGCGGTCGCCGGCATCACCCAGGCCCGGCAGGATGTAGCCCTTGTCGTTGAGCTGCGCATCGATCGCGGCGGTGTAGATCTCCACGTCCGGGTGCACGGCCTTCACCGCTTCGATGCCCTCCGGCGCGGCAACCAGGAAGATGCCCTTGATCCGGCGTGCGCCGGCGCGCTTGAGCATGTCGATGGTGGCGATCAGGGTGCCGCCGGTGGCCAGCATCGGGTCGAGGATCAGCGCGTCGCGCTCTTCCAGGCGGCCGGTCAGGCGCTCGAAGTAAGGCACCGGCTGCAGGGTTTCCTCATCGCGCTGCAGGCCGACTACGCTGACACGGGCGGCCGGGATCAGCGACAGCACGCCGCTGAGCATGCCCAGGCCGGCGCGCAGGATCGGCACCACGGTGATCTTGGCGCCGGCGATGCGCTGCACGGTGACCGGGCCGGACCAGCCCGGCAGGGTGTGCGGCTCGGTTTCCAGGTCGGCGGTGGCCTCGTAGGCCAGCAGCGTGCCCAGTTCGTTGGCCAGTTCGCGGAAATCCTTGGTGCTGAGCGCGGCGTTGCGCATCAGGCCGATCTTGTGCTGCACCAGCGGGTGGCGCACTTCGACGATCTTCATGGGATGGTCTGGCAGAAGGGGAGGCCCCCATTTTAAGCGGAATGCGCGGTGGTGCCGAGCCGGGTCCGGCAGGCCAGGCTCCACCGGTGTCATGCCCATGCAACCTGCCGGACATACCGTGCTGACCCAATCTTTACAC
>NZ_JBFTNR010000648.1:0-2390 GCF_056665995.1 Stenotrophomonas sp. 05L44_2 | reverse complement strand
CTTCGCGACCGTGCTCATCGTGGGTACGACGGCGATCTGCCTGACCACTCCGTTGGCGTCGAACGCGGCCATGCTGCTGATGGACCGCAGCAACTTCATTCCCGCGCAGTCGTCGATCTTTTCCTTCGAGCCCTACGTGATCAACGAGGGCTCGTCGAACTACTGGTTGTACGGCCAGGACCGGAACTACTACTACCACTTCACCTACCGGGCCGACGCCCCGTATCTGTACATCACGCGGAAGAACGCCTGCGCCGGCTTCGATCGTGCGGACGTGCGAACCTGGTGCGGTGCGGGCCGAGGCAGCCCGCGCTAGCGCGATCGCAATCCCTTTCCGGTGCGCAAACGAAAAACGCCCCCTTGCGGGAGCGTTTTTCTGAATCTGGAGCGGGAAACGAGACTCGAACTCGCGACCTCAACCTTGGCAAGGTTGCGCTCTACCAACTGAGCTATTCCCGCAGATTCCGTTCGACCTGCGTCGAAGGAGCGCTATTGTGTCGGGATTGCTGCACGGCGTCAACAGGATTCTGCTGCCCCCTCATGAAGCAGCGTTCAGCTTCAGGATCACATCCACACGCCCCGCCGATGGAAGTAGATCTGCTCGGCCAGCCGGCGCATCGGGCCGGTACGCAGCAGCGCATTGACCGGCCAGTCCTGCTGCAGGTGGTCCATTGCCCAGCGCAGCATGCGCTTGCGGTGAAAGGTGGGGGCCGCCTGACGCGCCACCTGCTCTGCGGCCGGCCCCTTGCCGCGCCGGTGCAACCCGATCGCATCACCGACCGCCCAGCCATGCCGCCATGACGAGTGGATGCCGCCGGCCGACAGCGGCGAAACAACACCTGCCGCATCACCGGTCAGGATCACGCCCGGCGCGGTGATCGGGCCATCCGGCAACCCGCAGGGCACCAGCCCCGCGCGGGTGCCGGCAACCTGGGCCGAGTGCGGAAGTCCCACAACGTCGCGCACGTGTTCAAGGAATCCCTCGATATCCGGCGCGCGTGCATGTGCGGGATCATGCCGCAGCGCCAATCCCACCTGCACGCCGGTGGGGTTCTGCGCGGCCCAGCCGATGTAGCCGGATGCGAATCGGCGGCTGACAAAGCAGTGCAAGGCATCGCCTTCCGGCAGCTGCACGCCGGCAAACTCGCGCTCGACGCCATACAGATTGTCGCGCACCTGGCCCAGGCCGGTACGCTGGGCAACACGTGATCGTGCGCCATCAGCGCCGACCAGATAGGCCGTGCGCCCCACCCCTTCAACCTGCCACGCGTCGCCGTCGCGGCAGGCGTCGGTGAACGACTGCTGCAGACGCAGGTCCACGCCATTGGCACGCAGTTCGCTGGCCAGCCAGCGCATCAGGTTCGGCGTATCGGTGGTGAGGAAGTAGTAACCCGGTGCGGTCAGCAGCACGTTGTGCAGGTTCGGCGCATACAGGCGCACGCGTGCGACGCGTTGCACGAGATGATCGGGCATGCGCCCCAGCCAGGTCTGTTCCATCGCCTCCTTCACCACGATACCGGTGGTGTGCAGGCGTTCGCCAGGGTCGGCCTTGCGCTCGAGCACGCAGACGCGCAGGCCGTACTGAGCGGCGGCAAGTGCGCAGGCGGCACCACCAAAACTAGCGCCGACGATGACCACGTCGTAGTCGTTGGCAGGGGGAGTCTGAGGCATCGCGGCGTCACCTTGCTGGATCCGGGGGTACAGCGTGGGATCGGCGCATGGCGAGGCGATGGAGTGGCGGTGAAGTGGGGATGAAGCGCTCGCTCGCCCGATCGGGCTCCATTTCGGAATACTTGTATGGACTCACCCCGGACGACGATCAATAGTTCCTGGCCCAGTGCCATCACCAATGTAGTGGCGACTATCGACAACCACTCCGACACCCTCGATCGGGACCAATCTGAGAACGGCGACATGTAGTTGAGCATGTCCAAGAGCGCGAGTCTCGGCGATCCGCTGGCAGTGGACTGATCGCTCCGAGCAACAACCGCTCTCAATGAACCCACAAGACGACCAGTCCTCCCGGACCACGACATTCGAGAATCGATATGGATCACTTCGCCCACCTTGGCTACCACTACGGCGAGCGAGAAATCGAGTCGTTGCTGAAGGAGCTTGGGATCGTCGATGCTCCAGCCCTGGAGCCGCATTGGACAGATGCTTACTTGTCCAACGCATCACTCGGCGTTGAACTGACATTGTCAGATTCTGAGTCCTTGGCCTTTCCTAGTCGCGACTATCCAGCTGGCGCGCTAGTGTTATCCAATTTCCGCTACTACGGACGGGAAATCGGCGACTTTTCCGTTTACCGAGGCGCCCTGCCCCACGGCCTCACTTTCGGCCAAGGCAGGAGCGACGTCTTGTCAATGTTTGGTGAACCGGAATGGACA
>NZ_JBFTNR010000647.1:0-2395 GCF_056665995.1 Stenotrophomonas sp. 05L44_2 | reverse complement strand
ATTCCCGACTACGGCATCGTCTGCAAGGGCGAGTGGAACGGCGAGCAGGTGCTCGGCGTCAAGCTGACCTTCGACAAGCGCTACATCACCCTGGCGCCGGTCGCCTCGCTGATCGGCCTGGCCTTCCGCATGTACGATCCGGATGGCCTGATCGGCCAGACCCGCGATATCGGCATCACCCTGGGCCTGCTGCCGCGCGAGACCGCCGGCGTTGAAATCGGCCGYCGCCACTKSCCGCTGAACKCGRYGTTCCAGAACGGCCCGATCCGCGGCAAGGACGTGTTCATTCCGCTGACCCAGCTGATCGGTGGCGCTGCGATGGCCGGCAAGGGCTGGAACATGCTCAACGAGTGCCTGGCCGTGGGTCGTTCCATCACCCTGCCTTCCACCGCCAGCGGCGGTGCCAAGGCGGGTGCCGCGGTCACCGGCGCCTATGCGCGCATCCGCAAGCAGTTCGGCCTGTCGGTCGGCCGCTTCGAAGGCGTGGAAGAAGCGCTGGCCCGCATCGGYGGCAAGGCGTACAAGATCAGCGCGCTGTCGCAGGCCACCGCCGCTGCTGTGGACCGCGGTGACGTGCCGTCGGTGCCGTCGGCGATCGCCAAGTACCACTGCACCAACATGAGCCGCGAAGTGATCTCGGACATGATGGACGTGATCGGCGGCAAGGGCATCATCCTGGGGCCGCGCAACTTCGCCGGCCGCAGCTGGCAGGCCGCGCCGATCGCCATCACGGTGGAAGGCGCCAACATCATGACCCGCAGCCTGCTGATCTTCGGCCAGGGTGCGATCCTCTGCCACCCGTGGGTGCTGAAGGAAATGAAGGCCGCTCAGGACCCCGACACCCGTGCCGGCCTGCAGGACTTCGACCGCAGCCTGTTCGGCCACATCCGCTACGGCATCTCCAATGCTGTTCGTTCGTTCTGGTTCGGCCTGACCGGCGCACGCTTCGGCGCTGCCCCGGGCGACGCCTACACCCGCCGCTACTTCCGCAAGCTGGACCGTTACTCGGCCAACCTGGCGCTGATGGCCGACATCTCGATGATGACGCTCGGCGGCAAGCTGAAGTTCAAGGAATCGCTGTCCGGCCGCCTGGGCGACGTGCTGAGCCATGTCTACATGACCAGCGCCATGCTCAAGCGCTACCACGACGAAGGCGCGCCGCAGGCCGACCAGCCGCTGCTGGCCTGGGCCTTCCATGACAGCGTGCACAAGATCGAGGAATCGCTGTCGGCTGCCCTGCGCAACTTCCCGATCCGTCCGATCGGCTGGCTGATGTGGGCACTGATCTTCCCGCTGGGCCGTCGTGCCGAGGCCCCGGGCGACCGCCTGAGCCGTCGCGTGGCTGCGCTGCTGATGGCCCCGAACGAAGCCCGCGACCGCCTCGCCAGCGGCGTGTTCCTGACCCCCTGCGAGAACAACCCGGGTGGCCGCATCAACAGCTACCTGAGCAAGGCGATCATGGCCGAGCCGGTGGAGCGCAAGTTCCTGAAGGCGCTGAAGAGCAAGGGCATCGAGGCGCTGGACTTCAACAGCCAGCTCGACGAGGCCGTGGCCGAAGGCGTGATCACCCAGGACGAGCGCAGCCTGCTGGAAGAGCTGCGTACGCTGACCCTGGACACCATCACCGTGGACGACTTCGACACCCACGAACTGCGCGCGGCCAGCTACTACGACCGCCAGAACAAGGACCCGCACTCGCAGGCGGCCTGATCGCCCGCGACGCGTTGCCTCGACGGCGGGCCTGGCCCGCCGTCGCTTTGTCCGCCGACCGGAAACCGCCATGTCCACGCCCCTGCTTTCGCTCTACCACCGCCTGCAGCGCTGGCCTGCCGGTACTTGGCTGTTCTCGCGCGCGGTGTGCTTCAAGGCGCCCTATTTCGCCAGCATCGCCCCGCGCATCATGCGCCTGGAGAACGGCCGCTGCGAGGGCACGCTGGCCGACCGCCGCAAGGTGCGCAACCACATCGGCACGGTGCACGCGATCGCAATGTGCAACCTGGCCGAACTGACCGCCGGGCTGATGGTCGATGCGTCGCTGCCCAAGGGCATGCGCTGGATCCCGAAGGGCATGCAGGTGCAGTACCTGGCCAAGGCGCGCGGCACGCTGCAGGCGACGGCATTGCCGGCGCAGCCGATCGTGGTGGCGACCGAAGGCTATGCGTTGCCGGTGACGGTGAGTGTGCGCGACCGCGCGGGGACGGAGGTGTTCAGCGCGGTCATCGACATGTGGGTGTCGCCGGCGAAGTGATGTTGCCGCGAACGGCGCAGCCCCTCGTGGGTGGACGGTTGGTCGCGGAAAGCGCTGGTTTGGCTGGGGGCGGTGGGTTCGCGGGGGACGCCGTGAACCCATCCCTGGGGGCTTGGCCGCGGCATCCATGCCGCGGACACCCCCGCG
>NZ_JBFTNR010000646.1:0-2396 GCF_056665995.1 Stenotrophomonas sp. 05L44_2 | reverse complement strand
GTGCAGGTAAGCAGGGCCGACAGCAGGGCCAGAATCCAGGGAAGCATGCAGGGCGACGACGGAAGGGGCGAAAACGGAAGCCCACAGTGTAAAGGGCCGACCGGTTGATTGCGTCAGGGTGTTCCCGACAACAACCGTGATGCAGCCCGCAGATCCGCACGCGCCAGACACGAAAAAACCCGCCAATCCTGAAGCCGTGAGGGGAGGGAACAAACGGCAGCCGAAGCGATTGGCGGGTTCTACGCGATTGTCAACGAAAATTTATTGCGTTGCAACAAAGGCGGTTCAGGGCGTGCTTCCCGGCGACTGGTGGCTGCCCGGCGAGGGAGCATCCACGTCGGTGGAGGCACGGTGTTCGAGCTTGGCCAGGCGCGCGGTCAGGGCATCGATGCGGGCTTCCAGCGCGGTCACCTGATCGGCGGTCGGCACGTGCAGTCGCTTGAGTACGCCCTGCACCTGGTCATCGAAGGCCTTGTTGACCTTGTCCCAGGTTCCGGACGCCTTCTCGCGGGCTTCGTCCAGCGAGTGCTCGACGTTGTCGCGCCAGCCCGGTTCCTGCTCGCCGCTGCGTTCACGGCGGCGGGCTTCCCAGGCTTCGCCTTCCTTCACCAGGCCATCGAAGAAACGGCCTCCCTCTGCCTGCGCGCGCCCCAGGGCGCCCAGACCGGCCAGCCAGACCTGCTGTGCCGAATCGCTCAGCTTGCGCGAAAAGCGCTCTGCCTGGTCGCCGAAGCCGGCATCGTCGTCGCGGCGATCGTCATTCTCGTAACGGTTCATTGCATTCCCCGTGGGAGTTGGGCCTATCCCCGAGAGTAGCGCGGCGCGCCGTTGCTGGGCCGTGATGGCTGCAGCGCAGGTTCAGCCCAGCTTTTCCTTCAACACGCGCTGGATCTCGCTTTCCACCATGCCCTTCATTGCCGACAGCAGGAAGCCCAGCTTGGCCGTGACCCGCACCGCGCCCGGCTGCAGTTCGATCGCACCGTCCACGCCACTGCCGGAGAAATTCAGCACGTCGGCGGCCCACGACGACTTCAGGCCGAAGCGTTCGCCCAGCTTGGCGGCAACCTGCTCGATCGCTTCACGTGCCTGGGTGTCGGGCAGGGTGTGGGCGTGGCGGACATCGATGGTGGACATGCAGGCTCCTGGCGCAGGGCGGGGATCAATTGAGAGGGCGAGCATTGTGCGCATCGACGGCGCCCACGCCAAGCGCTCATCGCAGGTTCTTCTTCGTGGGCGGCCAACCTGCTAGTCTGCGCCGCGTGCAGAACCTGCTAGTTCACTTCAGTCAACAACAACAGCCCGACCAGCCGCTGCGGCCCGGGGTACAGCGCATCGTGCGCCAGGCAAACGGCAGCGTGCGCCTCGGTGATGCCGGCAACGGCGCGCTGCTGCTTGCGCAGTTCTGCATGGACGACCGCGGCCTCTGGCTGCAGGTCGGCAACGGTATCCGTGGCATCCATGTGAATGGTCGCCCGGTGCGGCGCATGGCCCTGCTGAGGGCGGGCGACGCGGTCTACGTCGATGGCGTGGAAATGGTCCTGCAGGGCGAGGTCGACACCCTGCTGCAGGCACCGGCGCCGGCAGCCAGCGTCGAAGGCAGCGGTGACGAGCAGCGCCTGCTGCGCGGTGTGGGCGGCCTGCACCACGGCCGCAGCTACCCCCTGGCGCGCGCGCGGGTGATCGGCCGTGGCAGCGATGTCGACATCGAGATCGATGAACCCGCCTTCGCCGAACAGCACGCGCGGGTGGAAGTCCATGGCGAGCGGGTACTGCTGCGCGACCTGGGCAGTGCCGATGGCACCCGGGTCAACGGCGTTGCCGTACGCCACTGCTGGCTGCAGGCCGGCGACCAGGTCGTGTTCGACGGCCAGCACCGGTTCGTGCTGGAAGTGCCGCATGACCCGCGCCGGCGGCCGCCACTGGCCGATGACGAAGGCAGCGACGAAGCCGAACAGGCACCGGTGGTACCGGTCGCTCCGCGTCGGGTGCGGCGCTGGCCGTGGCTGCTGGGCAGTGCGTTGCTGCTGGCAGCCGTGCTCAGCCTGCTGCTCTGGTTCGGCGCGCGCTGAATTCGTTCCGCCGGGCATGGCCCGGCGCTACCACCCGGACCAACCCGCTTTGGGTAGTGCCGCCGCGGCAATGGATACGGATGCAACCAAATTTCCCTTGCGCCACAAGGCCGCAAGGCTGGTGCAGTGCGGCATACTAGGGGTCTTGCCCCACAGGTGTGCCATGACGCGCGCGTTCAACTTCAGTGCCGGCCCTGCAACGTTGCCGGAATCGGTCCTGCGCCAGGCGCAGGCGGAAATGCTGGACTGGCACGGTAGCGGTGCCTCCATCGTGGAAATGAGCCATCGCGGTCCGGAGTTCATGTCCGTGGCCGCCGAGGCCGAGGC
>NZ_JBFTNR010000645.1:0-2397 GCF_056665995.1 Stenotrophomonas sp. 05L44_2 | reverse complement strand
CCGCTGCCCAGGCGCGAGATCTGCACGATGAAGTCGATGGCACTGGCGATCTGCCGGCGCAGGCTGTCTTCGCTGCCCTGGAAACCGGCGAAGCCGGCCAGCATCTCGATGCGGTACAGGCAGTCGCGCGGTGAATTGGCGTGGATGGTGGCCATCGATCCGTCATGGCCGGTGTTCATCGCCTGCAGCATCTCCAGCACCTCGGCGCCACGCACTTCGCCGACCACGATGCGGTCCGGGCGCATGCGCAGGCTGTTGCGCACCAAGTCGCGGATGCTGACCGCGCCCTGGCCTTCGGCGCCACCGATGCGGCTCTCCAGGCGCACCACATGCGGGTGGTTGAGCGAGAGCTCGGCGGTGTCTTCCACGGTGATGACGCGTTCGTTGGCCGGCACATAGCTGGCCAGCGCATTGAGCAGCGAGGTCTTGCCCGAGCTGGTGCCACCTGACACCAGGATGTTGCAGCGGCCCAGCACCATCGCCTTCAGCAGCGCCTGCATCGGCGCATCGAAGGTGCCCTTCGCCAGCAGTTCGTCGGGGGTGAACGGATCCTTGCGGAACTTGCGGATGGACACCATCGGCCCGTCCACCGCCAGTGGCGAGATGATCGCGTTGAGGCGGCCACCATTGGGCAGGCGTGCATCGACCATCGGATTGGAATCATCCAGGCGGCGGCCGAGCGGGGCGATGATGCGGCGCAGGATGCGCAGCAGGTGGGTGTCATCGGTGAAGCGCTGAGGTGCGCGTTTGAGCTGCCCGCCCTGGGAGACATGCACATCCTTGAAGCCATTGATCAGGATGTCTTCGATGGTGGGGTCATGCAGCAGGTCATCGAGCGGGCCGAAACCGGTCAGCTCCTTGACCAGGCCTTCGGCCACCACCTGCATTTCTTCTTCGTTGATGGGGATGCGCCATTCCTGGATGAAACTGACCGTCTGCACTTCCACCCAGCGGGCGATGGTGTCGGGGGCCCAGGAATCGATGTCGATGCGCTCGTCTTCGATGCTGTTGAGCAGATGCTCGTGCGCGGCCGACAGCACCTTCTGGTACTGCTCGGTCTGTGCGAACGGCAGGCTGCCCGGTGCATGCTCCGGCACCGTGCTGCGGGCGACAACGTGCGGGAACGGGGTCACTTTGTCTTCCATTGCGATCCACCCAGGGCAAGGGCAAGTCTTTCCCGCAGGCCGTGCGCCTGGACCGGGCAGGCAGCCGGATCCAGGCGTTGCACCAGCGGGGCGAGGGCACGCAGGTACGGGTCGCGCGGCGCATCCTGCAGCAGCAGATGGCCATGGCTGGCGGAGGCGCGTACCCGCGACCGCTCGGGCAGGGTGGCCAGCAGCGGCAGCTCGAAGCGGCGCGCGATCTGTTCGGGGCTCATGCCACTGTTGTCGTCGTGGCGGTTGATCACCAGCTGCAGTCGCTTCTCGCGCTCGCGCTGGCCGGAAAGGTGCTTCAGGGCGTGATCCAGCGACACCAGGGTGGCGATCGATGCGTCGGCCACCAGCCAGATTTCATCGGCCTGGTCCAGCAGCAGCGGCGGCAGCTGCCGCAGCGGGCAGCCGCCGGCATCGCACAGTACGCTGGAAAACACGCCGCGCAGTCGTTGCAGCAGCGCACCAGGATCGGAGGGCGGCAGTGCGTCGCTGCCGCTGGCACGGTCGAGCAGGACCAGTCCGCTGGTGTGCCGGGCCATCGCCGTGCGGGCCAGGGTGGCATCGATGCGGCTGGCATTGCGCAGCGCGTCTTCGTAGTGGAAGCGGCTGTCCAGGTTGAGGTACAGGGCGAGGTCGCCGGCCGGCTGCGCCAGCTCCATCAGCAGCCCGTCCTGCACGGCGGCATCGCCCTGGGCCAGGGTGCGGGTCTGCTGTGCGAGCACCGACAGGTGTGCGGCCAACGTGCTGGTGCCGACGCCGGCGCGCACGCCCAGCAGCACGATCAGGCGCGCCTTGTGCGCCTGCTGTGCGCTTGCGGCGGGGCGCGGTGACAAAGCGCGACGCAGGGCGGCTTCGATGCCGGTGTTGTCACTGTCCAGGTCCAGTACATCGCGCAGGCCGGCGCGCAGCGCCATCACCACGCCTTCCACCTGGCCGGCGCTGGTGGCGCCCACGGCCACCAGAGTCAATTCGGGTTGGGTCTGCTGCAGCTGCTGCGCCRGTACCGTCGATGCCGAGGCATGCTCCGGGCGGAAGTCCAGCAGTACCAGGTTCTGCGGGCCACGCTGCAGGTCCTGGGCCGAGGTCGGCTCGCTGCTGTCCTGCCAGTGCAGTGCCGTGGCCGGCGGCAGCTTGGCAGCCAGGCGCGGCAGCAGTTCACGGTCGATCCCGTACAGGACCAGGTTCATCGGTGGTCCTTGCGGGTGCAGCGGCAGGGCAGTGGCGTAGGGCATGGGCGTAGTAC
>NZ_JBFTNR010000644.1:0-2400 GCF_056665995.1 Stenotrophomonas sp. 05L44_2 | reverse complement strand
CCTCAGCGACATGCGCTGGGCGCTGAGCGCTGAGCGCGGCACATCTGCGCGCGCTCCGCTTCAGACCAGTTTGTGCGGGATTTCACGATCGAACCTGTTACGGACGTCCATTTCCAAGTGAGCCATTGGCGCGTCCGGTTTTACTGGGCGGCAGGCTATCGTCCCCCTGCCGCATGACGGCCTCGATCCAGTCGACGTAGCGTGACACGCGAACGTTGTGGACCATCTGGCCATAGAAGCCCGCTTCAAGGGCATGCTCGGGTACGGCCGTGATCCAGGACCCCAGTCCCACCAATTGCCAGGTGCCGTGGTCGTTGACCACAAGCGGACCACCGCTGTCTCCACTTCCCAGTACGCCCTCAAGCGGCAGGCCCTGCGGCGGCGGATCGAACCGGTACCAGAGATACCGCTGATTGCCGCCGGTAATCGTGTTGTGGGCCCGCCGCAGGGATGTACGGTGCGGCGCATCCGGCAACTGGCCAACCGCACCGTTGCCGGTGGCGCCCTTCCCCATCAGGACGGCGACCTGCGTGACCTCTGCTGAACCACGATACAGCGCCACGGGCGTGGCATCGGTCACCGGCGCGGCAAGCTTGATCAGCGCGATGTCATCCGAGGCCGCCAGGAAGGCATGGATCCGGGAAGGACTTCCTGTTGCCATCGCCTCCTTGCCCAAGGCCTCGGGCATCCTCCGGTAGCCGGGATGCAGGAACACGCGTTCAACGCCATACGCGTTGCCATTGATCGCGATCGTTGCTCCCATCCCTTCCATCGGCGCTGCATGCGCTGCGGTCAGCACCCAACGCGGGGCGATGAGAACGCCGTGCCCCTCTCCCGGCATGTCCGCCAGCGCCGGGAAGTCAGATCGTTCGATGCGGTACCTGCCATCTTCGACATCATCACGGATGACGATGGCCCCGGCAGCGAACGGGAGCGCGGCAAGCAGCAGAAAGAGCCAGCGATTCATCGAAAGCATTCATCCTTGKGGTCGATCGATCCAGCCTAGCMAAACGCATCGACAYTGCTGATGGACGCGCGACCAATTCCCGTGGTGRCCGACGAAGGGATGGAAACCACGACTGAAACCGGGACGCGCCGAAACGTTTAGTGTTCACCGCGCAGGGCGAGCCTGGCATTCCTGCGGATCGAACAGCCCGTACGTGCGCAGGATTTCGAGATTGGTTCGCGCCCTCGAATCCCTCTGTTCACCGCCCCGGCGCGAAGATCGGGAACCAGGAAGGCCCCCCGTCCATGAGAACGTCGCGCACTTCACCGGGTGAAGTACAGACACCCGGCCACGGCGATCGGCATCGGGTCGGCCTCGATGCGCTGGGCCACCAGTGCCATCACTTCGATGCCATCGCCCTGGGCTTCCGGTGCTGACTGGACTACCCGCATTCCTCCGGGTTCGCCCTGCGTCCCCGGCCCATCGAGGGAAAGCGCTTTGGTGAGGTCTGCAGCAAGGTCTGCATCGAAGACAGCCACCACGGAACTGCGCGACAGTATCAGCCGCGTGGACGGATGACCGAAGACCAGAGCCGGTGCTGGAAGCTTCATTTCCGCGACAACGCCGGGTATGTCGCCCAATGCATTGCTGTAACCCCCACCCGTGCCGGTGATCGGCTGCCAGCCGGCCGATGGCTTCCCGCCGGTTGCGATGTCACGCAATTGATGGGCCAACGCCCGGAATGCGGTGCGATCCGCCTTGCAGGACACAAGTGCCAGCGCCTGATCGATTTCATCCTGCCTGGGAACGGGGGTGCGGATCGATTCTGCTGCCGGGGCGTTCGGCGCAATGACAAGCCCCAAGCCTGCGAGCAGTAGAATCCTGTTCAACGTACGGGTGATCAACGCGCAATGCTCCTGCCTGGGGCGCCAACACTGTTCGGCACCACACCGGACAGCTGGGAAACACCCTCTCTATCGGGAAACATCATTACCAGCGAGAGCTTCCCGCGCGGCGATTCTTTCGACCAGCGTATCGATCGCAGCCTCCATGGCGCGCGCCGTCTGGTCGCCGCTTTGGTTGGTGATGATGAAGATGCCAAGATCGTACTTGGGCACGATGTAGATGTAGCACTGCGACCGCGGTACGCCACCATGATGCGCATGGTAGACGCCCTTCAGCTGGTCACCGGAAACGATATTCCAGAAGTAGCCGATGCTGAACTCCGAATCGAACGTGACCAGAGGGCGATGCGACTCCTTTACCACCGGCCCGTTGGCCAGCTGGAACCTGAGGTACTTCACCATTTCCGGGACAGTTGCCTTCACGTTCCCGGAGGCGCCCCACGGCAGCTGTGGCATCGGCGTGGTCGGCATCGGGTTGTCGCTGTGATAGCCGACCGCAAGCCGAGGCGCTTCGCTGTCGCTGAGTCTGATTCTGAGACCCGTCATCGC
>NZ_JBFTNR010000643.1:0-2402 GCF_056665995.1 Stenotrophomonas sp. 05L44_2 | reverse complement strand
GTGCTGCAGCCTGCGGATCGGACGCATGGCGGATCGGACGACCGACCACGATGGCATCGGCACCATCGGCAAACGCCTGCGCCACACCCACCGTGCGCTTCTGGTCATCGCCGACCGGGCCACCGGGGCGGATGCCCGGGCAGACGATCGAGAAACCGGCGCCGGTCGCGGCGCGGATCGGGCCGGCTTCCTGGCCAGAGGCGATCACGCCGTCGATGCCAGCGGCCTGTGCGGCCAGCGCGCGTTCGACCACGACCTCCACCGGCTCGCGGTCGATGCCCATCTGCGCCAGGTCCGGGCGGCCCATCGAGGTCAGCACGGTCACCGCCAGCAGGCGCATGTCGCCGCTGTTGGCGGCCGCGCAGGCCTCCATCATCGCCGGGTGCCAGCCGTGGATGGTCGCGTAGCTGACCGGCCACTGCGCCAGGCGCTTGATCACTGCCGCGGCGGTGGCCGGGATGTCGAAGAACTTCAGGTCGACGAACACGCGCTTGTCGCGGCGTGCCAATTCGTCCAGCACCTGGAAGTACTCACCGGAGGCGAGCAGTTCCATGCCGATCTTGTAGAACGCCACGCTGTCGCCRAGGCGSTCGACCCASKCCAGCGCCTGCACRCGGTCAGGCACGTCCAGCGCGAAGATCAGGCGYTCKTCRTCRCGCAGCGGCAGCGGSGCGCRGCTCACGGYGCRTAGTCCAGCGCGGCACGCTTGGCGTCATGACGGGCCTGCCGCGACTGCGCGTAATCGTTGTTGAACTGCGCCGGCTCGAAGCCGCCGTAGGTCGGGTTCGGCAGCATCCACCAGCGCTCGCCGAACCAGTCGTGATACTGCTGCAGCAGCGCGTCGCGGCCATCGTTGGTGTTGGCGGTCACTTCCACGAAGTCACCCAGCTGGTCGCCGAACTGCATCAGCACGCGGTACTTCTGCCCGGCCAGGCGGCGGCGGCAGTTCTTCTCGCTGCCGGCCTGCTCGCACCCTTCAACCACGGTGCCCAGACCGAGGAACACGCTGTCATCGGCCACCGGCAGGCCCTGCTCGCGCAGGTTGGCCAGGGTCGCGTCCTTCAGGTGCACGGCGCGGTTGGAGATGTACAGCAGGGTCACGCCCTTGGCATTGGCAGCCTTGGCGAAATCGACCACGCCAGGAATGGCCTTGGCCTTCTTTTCGGCCACCCACTGGTCCCAGCTGAGTTCGTCGTATTCCTTGCCGTCACGCACCAGGCGCGCCTGGTAAGGCGAGTTGTCCAGCACGGTCTCATCCACGTCCAGCACCACGGCCGGCTTCAGGCCCTTGGCCTCGTTGCCGCGCTCTTCCGGTACCAGCGCGTCCCAGTGGGCTTCCTTCAGCGCAACGTCCAGATGGTCGGCGGCGGCGCGGTAGGTCTGCTCGGTGATCGCCCTGTATTCCTGCGCGCGCTGCATCCACAGCACGGCATTGAGGTTGTCGTTGGCGGTCGCGTCGAGCGCGCCGTCGGCCTTGGCGGCGGCGGCCGGGGCTTGCGGGGTGGCGGCTTCGGCAGGCGCTTCCACGCGCTTGCAGGCGGACAGGCCCAGCACCGCGGTGGCGAGCAGGGTCAGGGACAGGGAAACGGGACGACGCATGGATTCACCGGCAATCAGATATACCGGCCCATTTTACCGGCAAAGGCGCCGCCGGGACGGCTATGCTTGGCGGTTGACACGTTGTCTTCCGGAAGCCGCCATGACCGACCCTGCCCAGACCCCCGACGTTCCGCTGCTGGATGCCGTACAGGCGCGCCTGCTGGGCTGCCTGGTGGAGAAGGAAGCCACCACCCCGGACACCTACCCGCTGACCGTCAACGCCGCGCAATCGGCGGCCAACCAGAAGACCGCCCGTGAGCCGGTGATGAACGTGAGCGCCGGCAGCGTGGAGCATGCGCTGCGCCAGCTGGAGACCCTGGGCCTGGCGCGCCAGCACTTCTCCTCGCGCGCCGACCGTTACGAGCACCGCCTGCAGAGCGCGCTGGACCTGACCCGGCAGCAGACCGTGCTGCTGGCCCTGCTGCTGCTGCGCGGGCCGCAGACCCTGGGCGAACTGGTCACCCGCGCCGAGCGCCTGCACCGCTTCGCCGATGCCGACGAAGCCCGCCACGCCATCGAGCGCCTGCAGCAACGTGCCCTGCTGGTGGTGCTGCCGCGCGCCAGCGGCCARCGCGAAGACCGCTACATGCACCTGCTGTGCGGTGAAGTGGACGGCGCGGCATTGGCAGCGAAGTACGCCAGCAGTGGCGGCGGCGCCGAGCCGGCCGACCCCGGCCTGGCCGAGCGCGTGGCGCAGCTGGAAGCGGCAGTGGCCGAGCTGCAGGCCCAACTGGCCGGGCTGCGCGGCTGAAACAGCCCGCCGGGCATGGCCCGGCGCCATCGCAGCTGCACCCGGTAGTGCC
>NZ_JBFTNR010000642.1:0-2406 GCF_056665995.1 Stenotrophomonas sp. 05L44_2 | reverse complement strand
GCGCTGAGGCTGGCACCGGCACCGAGCGCGAGCGTGCCAGCGTTGATGTAGGTGCCGCCGGTATAGGTGTTGGTGCCGTTCAACGTGAGGGTAGCAACGCCGTCCTTGGTCAAGCTGCCGGCCCCCGACAGATTGCCGTTGAGGGTGAGATCGTTGCTGCCAAGTACGGTCAGGCCGGCGTTGAGCACCATGTTGTTGGCCAAGGTCACCGCACCGCTGGAATCGAGCGTGGAAGCGCCCCCAACGGTCAGCGTGCCGGTTCCCAGCGCAGCGTTGTTGCCCACCACCAGGCCGCCGGCATTGAGGGTGACGCCGCCACCAAACGTGCTGGCACCGTTGAGGGTCTGCACGCCGCTGCCATTCTTGACCAGCCCACCGCTGCCGGTCAGGGCACCGTTGAAGGTCGCGTCGGTGGTACCTCCCAGCGTCAGGCTGTTGCCCCCCAACGACACCGTGCTGCCGGCCACGCCCGCCAGCGAACCGATGCTCTGGTTGCCGCCGGCGGAGATGTCGAAGGTGCCGGTACCGGCCAGGTTCACCGCGCCGGTCGGCGACAGGCTGCCGCCCGCCCCGATCGCCAGCGTGCCGCTGTTGATGACCGTGCCGCCGGTGAAGGTGTTGCTGCCGGTCAGGGTGACCGTCGCCGCGCCGTTCTTGATCAGGCCACCATCGCCGGTGACCGCCCCGCCCAGCGTCAATGCATTGCTGCCAAGCAGGTTGAGCGTGGCACCGGCCAGCAGGCCGATGTCGTTGCCGAGGTTCGCAGCGATGCTGCTGTCCAGCGATGCGTTGGCGCCCACGGTCAGCGCGCCGGTACCCAGCGCGGCATTGTTGCCCACCACCAGGCCGCCACCGTTGAGTGCCACCCCGCCGCCGAAGACGTTGGCGCCGCCCAACGTCTGGATGCCCGTACCGTTCTTGACCAGCCCGCCGGTCCCACCGATCACGCCATCGAAGGTCCCGTTGCCAACGCCGCCGAAGGTCAGCGTATTTCCGCCCAGCGCCACGGTGCTGCCAGCGACGCCGTTGAGCGCGCCGATGGTCTGGTTGCCGGCCGCGGAGATGTCGAAGCCGGTGCCCGGCGCGGAAAGCGTGACTGCACCGGTTGCCGCCAGGCTGCCACCGGCACCGATCGCCAGCGTTCCCGCATTGATCAGGGTGCCACCGGTGAAGGTGTTGGTACCGGTCAGCGTTTCAGTACCGGTCCCCTCCTTGATCAGGCCGCCGGTGCCGGCGATGGATCCGCTGAAGACACCGTTGGTCGGTCCGCCGACAGTGATCGAGTTCGCGCCCAGGTTGACCGTGCCACTACCGGTCAGGGTGCCGAAGGTCTGGGCACCGTTGCCCGCGGAGAGATCCAGCGTAGCGCCGGTTGCCAGGTTGACGATGCCGCTGGCGGCCAGGCTTGCACCTGCTCCCAGGGCCAGCGTGCCGGCGTTGACGTTGGTGCCACCGGTATAGGTGTTCACGCCGTTCAAGGTCAGCGTGGCAGCACCATTCTTGGTCAGGCTGCCGGTGCCGGAGATCACCCCGTTGAGCGTCAGCGCGTTGCTGCCCAGCACGGTCAGGCCGGCATTGAGGGCGATGTTGTTGACCAGTGTTGCCGCCAGGCTGGTGTCGAGGGTGGCCGCGCCACCCACGGTCAGCGCACCACTGCCCAGTGCCGCATCATTGCCGAGCAGCAGGCCACCGGCATTGAGGCTGACGCCGCCGCCGAAGGTGTTGGCAGCGGACAGCGTCTGCACGCCCGCGCCCACCTTGACCAGGCCACCACCTCCGCTGATCACGCCATCGAACACCGCATCGGCTGCCGTACCAAAGGTCAGCGAGTTTCCTCCCAGCCCGACCGTCGAACCGACCACGCCATTCAGCGCGCCGATGGTCTGGTTGCCGGTTGCCGCCGATATATCGAAGCCCGCGCCGGCGCCGCCGAGGGTGACGTCACCCCCGACAGCCAGGCTGCCGCCTGCGCCAAGCGCCAGGGTTCCGGCATTGATCGTGGTGCTGCCGGCGTAGGTGTTCGCATTGGCCAGGGTCAGTGTGGCTGCACCGTTCTTGACCAGTGCACCATTGCCGGACACCACGCCGCCGAGCGTCAGCGCATTGCTGCCCTGCAGGGCAAGCGTCGTGCCCGAGGCCAGGTTGATCGCGTTGCCCACGGTGTAGGCGGCGGCAGTGTCCAGCGTTGCATTGCCGCCGACGTTGAGCGCGCCCGTTCCCAGAGCGCCGGCGTTGCCCAACTGCAGGTTGCCGCCATTCAACGCCAGGCCGCCACTGAAGCCGTTGGCGTTGCCGAGGGTCAACGTACCAGCGCCGTTCTTGACCAGACTGCCGGTGCCGGAAATCACGCCATCGAGCGTGAGTGCGTTGCTGCCGATCAGCGTCAGTGCCGAGCCGGCGCCAAGG
>NZ_JBFTNR010000641.1:0-2407 GCF_056665995.1 Stenotrophomonas sp. 05L44_2 | reverse complement strand
GCCTGCTGCTGTACGCGGTCGGCTTCGCCTTCATGTATCACTACCTGCCGGACCGGCGCGTGGCGTGGCGCCAGGCCTTCATCGGCGGCCTCATCACCTCGGCGCTGTTCGCGCTCGGCCGCTATGGCATCGGCGTGTACATCGCCACCGTCGCACCGGGCAGCGCTTACGGCTCGATGGGTGCGCTGGTGATCTCGCTGGTCTGGATCTACTACGCCACCGTGGTCTTCTTCGTCGGCGCGCTGATGACCGCGGTGATCGATGAACGCCTGCGCGCACGCCATCATCTGCTCGCTGCCGGCATCGACCCTGGCACTGCGGCGAACGCGCCCGGGAACGTGGCCGGCAAGGGGTAAACTAGGGGGACTGACTTCCCCCTTCCGCGTGGCTGCCGCCACGCCCTGCCTCGTTGCCCATGGCCCGTATCCCCGACGCTTTCATCGACGACCTGCTGGCCCGCTCCGACATCGTCGAGGTGGTGGGCAGCCGCGTGCCGTTGAAGCGCCAGGGCAAGGAGTACGCCGCGCGCTGCCCGTTCCATGACGAACGCTCGGCCTCCTTCACCGTCTCGCCGACCAAGCAGTTCTATCACTGCTTCGGCTGCGGCGCGCACGRCACGGCCATCAGCTTCCTGATGAACTACGACCGCCTCGAATTCCTCGACGCGGTGGATGAACTGGCCAAGCGTGCCGGCATGGAAGTGCCGCGCAGCGAGAACCCGCGCAACGCCCAGCAGCAGGATGACAGTCGCGAGCTGTATTCGGCGCTGGACGCGGCAACCAAGTTCTTCCAGAAGAACCTGGAAGGCAGCGAGAAAGCCCGCAGCTACCTCGATGGCCGCGGCGTGGATGAAGAGAACCGCGCGCGCTTCCAGATCGGCTATGCACCTGATGGCTACAGCGGCCTGCGCGACGCACTGGGCAAGGACGAGCGGCGGATGAAGCTGCTCGACCGCGCCGGCCTGTTCTCCAAGAACGACCGCGGCCACGTCTACGACAAGTTCCGCGACCGSGTGATGTTCCCKATCTTCGACCGCCGTGGCCGGGTGATCGCCTTCGGCGGGCGCGTGTTCGAGAAGGATGACGGCCCCAAGTACCTCAACTCGCCCGAGACCGCGCTGTTCCACAAGGGCCGCGAGCTGTACGGCCTGTGGCAGGTGCGCCAGGCCAACCAGAAGATCGAGCGCTTGATCGTGGTCGAGGGCTACATGGACGTGGTCTCGCTGTTCCAGTTCGGCGTCACCCAGGCGGTGGCGACGCTGGGCACGGCGACCACGCCGGACCACGCCGAACTGTTGTTCCGCAACGCGCCGGACGTGTTCTTCTGCTTCGATGGCGACGCCGCCGGCCGCCGCGCCGGCTGGAAGGCGCTGGAATCGGTGCTGCCACGCATGAAGGACGGCCGCCAGGCCTTCTTCCTGTTCCTGCCCGACGGCGAAGACCCGGACAGCATCGTGCGCAAGGAAGGCGCCGAGGCCTTCGACGAACGCCTGAAGGAGGCCACGCCGCTGTCGCAGTTCTTCTTCGACGAACTGACCCGCGAGATCAACCTGGGCACCCTGGACGGCAAGGCACGGCTGGCCGAGCGCGCCAAGCCGATGCTCGCGCAGATTCCCGAYGGYGCMTTCGGCGACCTGATGAAGCAGCAGTTGGCGCAGCTGACCGGCCTGGGTGGCAACGCGCAGGCGGGCCGGCCGCAGATGCCACAACGCGCCGCGCCGCGCACGATCCAGCCGGCGGCCAAGCGCAGCCTGGTGCGCGGCGCGATCGCCGTCCTGCTGCAGCAGCCATCGCTGGCCCTGACCCTGGGCGGCAAGCACCACTTCCAGGGCCTGCGCCTGCCCGGCGTGGAGCTGCTGCTGGAATTGCTGGGGCTGGTCGAACAGCGCCCGGACATCAGTACCGGCGCCCTGCTGGAGCATTTCGACGGCCGCGAAGAACAGGCCTCACTGCACACCTTGGCCGCGCAGACGCTGGCGGGCGATGAAGCGATGTGGACGGTGGAACTGCATGACGCAGTCGGCCAGCTGGAGAAGCAGCTGCTGTTCCAGCGGATCGACGACCTCAACGCCAAGCAGCGACAACAGGGTCTGGACGATACTGACAAGTACGAGATGCGCGAGCTGCTGAAGGCACGCGCCAATCTGCGCCTGTAGCGGCAGAACACATTCCCGGAGAGAGCATGCTGCTGCGCCTGACCTGCCTGCTGTTGTTGTTGTCGCTCTGCCCGATCCTGCCGGCCTGGGCTGCGGACCCTGTTCTTGCTGAAGTCCGCCCCGGCCTCTACGCCGGTGGCCAGCCCACGGCCGCGCAACTGCACGAACTGGCTGCCCAAGGCGTGCGCACGGTGATCGACCTGCGCCAACCCGATGAAGATCGCGGCTTCGATGAAACACGCGAGGCCGAAG
>NZ_JBFTNR010000640.1:0-2413 GCF_056665995.1 Stenotrophomonas sp. 05L44_2 | reverse complement strand
GCGATCGGCCGCGATACCTTCACCGTGCGCCGCCAGGCCGAACAGCAGTCGCTGCTGGATGATGCACCGGCGCCGGTGCACGTGACCGGCCACAGCATGGTGCAGCCGTATTTCGGTTTCCCGCAGAAGCTGTCCAACCTGATCGACCGCCCGGTATCGGTGAACTGGAAGCCCGGCAACGTCGGCCACTGGGTGATGCTGCTGGAGTACCTGGAATCACCCGCGTTCAAGCAGAACAAGCCGCAGGTGCTGGTCTGGCAGATGTTCGAACCGTCCTACCCGCAGGGCCCGGATGCACGTGGCCAGTGGGACAACGCCTCGATCATGACCCCCGAACAATGGAAGGTACGCCTGCACAAGGCGCTGGGGCAGTGATCCGATGAATGCCCGTCCCGGGGCGCCCGCGCCCCTGCCACCTGCTGCCCCACCGCGTGCCCATCGGCTGACCGCCGTGGTGGTATCGGCATTGCTGCTGATCGGCGTCTGCGCCGGTGCCTGGATGCTGGCCAACGCCAAGCTGCCGGCCGAGAAACTGCTGCCCTCGCGCTGGGCAGATGGCGAAGCCGGGCAGGCGATCAACCAGGCCCTGCGGCTGCCGATCCAGGCCCAGGGCGACCTGCTGGGGGCCGCCGTGCGCTATCGCCTGCTGGGCGATCTTGGCGAGCAGGTGGCGCTGGGGTGCCCGGACTGGCTGTTCTACCGCGATGGCCTGCGTCCGCAGCCGGGTGCCGGTGCCAAGGTATTCAACGATCGCGTGCGCCTGATGCAGCACTGGTCGCAGCAGTTGCAGGCCACCGGTGCGAAGCTGCTGGTAGTGGTGGTGCCGGACAAGTCGCGCATCGAGCAGGCGCACACCTGTGGCCTGCGCTATTCCGAACCGATGCGTGCGCGCTACGGGCAGTGGCAGCAGGCGCTGGCGGCGGCGAAGGTACCCAGTGTCGATCTGCTGCCGGTGTTGTCCGGGCAGGACGCGCCGGTGTTCTTCCGCACCGACGTGCACATGAACCGCATCGGCGCGCAGCGTGCCGCCGACGCGGTGAGCGCGGTGGCACTGCCGTTGCTGGGCGGGCAGGGCAGCCAGGCATTCGAGGTCGGAGCGCCGGGCACGCCCAAGCCACGCATGGGCGACCTGATCGTGCTGGCAGGCCTGGAACACGCGCCGCCATCATGGCGGCCGCCGTTGGACCTGGAGCCGGAGCAGGTCATCACGCCGCTGCGCAGCGGTGGACTGCTGGACGACACCCCGCCGGTGGAGGTGCTGCTGCTGGGCAGCTCCAACGGCCGCCGCAGCCTGTTCGCAGAACGCCTGGGCCATGGCCTGGGGCGCGAAGTGTGGAACCAGAGCATGGACGGCGGCCAGTTTTCCGGCGCACTGCTGGCGGCGCTGCCGCAGCAGTCGACGTGGCCACCCACCGTGAAACTGGTGATCTGGGAATTTTCCGAAATGGCCCTGTCCCTGCCGCTGACCGAAGGCGAGCAGAAGGCATTGGCCGGTATCGACTGAGCGCCGACCGACCATGCTGTTCAACTCTTTCCTGTTCCTGCTGATTTTCCTGCCGATCGCGCTGGGCGTGCACTACCTGCTGGGCGCGCTGAGGCCACGGCTGGCCGCGCTGTGGCTGTGCGTGGCCTCCATCGTGTTCTACGGCTGGTGGAATCCGCAGTTCGTGATCCTGCTGGCCGGCTCGATCATCTTCAACTACCTGGTCAGCCTGGTGATCCTGTCGCTGGCCAAGCGTCCCCGGTTGCAGCTGCTGGCCACCGCGCTGGGCGTGGCCGCCGACATCCTGCTGCTGGTGCATTACAAGTACTTCGCGGCAATGGTGAACTTCGTCCACGACATCGGCTTCAACGTCGGCCCGATGGACACGCTGATCCTGCCGCTGGGCATTTCCTTCTTCACCTTCACCCAGATCGGCTACCTGCTGGACTGCCGTGCCGGCGTGGTCAACGACCGCAGCCCGCYCAGCTATGTCCTGTTCGTGACCTTCTTCCCGCACCTGATTGCCGGCCCGATCCTCCACCACAAGGAGATGATGCCGCAGTTCAGCAAGCGCGAGACCTATCGTTTCCAGGCCGAGAACCTGTCCATCGGCGGCATGCTGTTCGTCATCGGCCTGGCCAAGAAGGTCCTGCTCGCCGACAGCATCGCGCCGTATGCCGATGCCGGTTTCGCCTCCACCGGTGATGTGCAGTTCTGGGGCGCATGGGCCACTGCGCTCAGCTATGCGCTGCAGCTGTACTTCGATTTTTCCGGTTATTCGGACATGGCGCTGGGCCTGGCCCGCATGTTCGGCATCCGCTTCCCGCTGAACTTCAATTCGCCGTACAAGGCCACCAGCATCATCGACTTCTGGGCGCGCTGGCACATSACGCTSACSCGYTACATCACSGCYTACCTGTACTACCCGGT
>NZ_JBFTNR010000639.1:0-2419 GCF_056665995.1 Stenotrophomonas sp. 05L44_2 | reverse complement strand
GCGCTGATCCAGGCAGTAGAGAAGGTGGGCTACGAAGTACCCGCCGCGACCACCGAACTGGCCGTGGAAGGGATGACCTGCGCGTCCTGCGTCGGCCGCGTGGAGCGCGCGCTGCTGGCCGTACCGGGCGTCAGCCACGCCAGCGTCAACCTGGCCACCGAGCGTGCGACCGTGCGCGGCGTTGCCGGCATCGATGCACTGGTGGCGGCGATCGACAAGGTTGGATATGCGGCGCGCGCGATCGATGGCGGTACCCAGGTCGACGAGGAAGCGGCGGAAAAGAAGGATGCCGAGCGGGTGGCGCTGAAGCGCGACCTGATCCTGGCCAGCGTGCTGGCGGCCCCGGTGTTCGTGCTGGAAATGGGCTCGCACCTGATCCCCGGCATGCACCATTGGGTGATGTCCACGATCGGCATGCAGGCCAGCTGGTACCTGCAGTTCGTGTTGACCACGCTGGTCCTGGCCATTCCCGGCCGGCGTTTCTACCAGAAGGGCTTCCCGGCGCTGCTGCGCCTGGCGCCTGACATGAACTCGCTGGTGGCGGTGGGTACCGCGGCGGCGTTCGGTTATTCGGTGGTGGCCACCTTCATCCCGCGCCTGCTGCCGGCGGGCACGGTGAATGTCTACTACGAAGCGGCGGCGGTGATCGTCGCGCTGATCCTGCTCGGCCGGTTCCTGGAGGTGCGCGCGAAAGGCCGTACCTCTGAGGCGATCAAGCGCCTGGTCAACCTGCAGGCCAAGGTGGCGCACGTCAGCCGCGAAGGGCGCATCGTCGATATCCCGATCAACGAGGTGCTGCTGGGCGATCTGCTGGAAGTGCGTCCGGGCGAGCGCGTGCCGGTGGATGGTGAGGTGACCGATGGTCGCAGCTACGTCGACGAATCGATGATCACCGGCGAGCCGATCCCGGTGGAGAAGTCGGCCGGCAGCAGCGTGGTTGGCGGCACCGTCAACCAGAAGGGTGCGCTGACCCTGCGTGCGACCGCGGTGGGTGGGCAGACCATGCTGGCGCAGATCATCCGTCTGGTTGAACAGGCACAGGGTTCCAAGCTGCCCATCCAGGCCGTGGTCGACAAGGTGACGCTGTGGTTCGTGCCGGCGGTGATGCTGGCGGCGTTGGCCACCTTCCTGGTGTGGCTGATCTTCGGGCCGTCGCCGGCGCTGACCTTCGCGCTGGTCAACGCGGTGGCCGTGCTGATCATCGCCTGCCCATGCGCGATGGGGCTGGCCACGCCGACCTCGATCATGGTCGGCACCGGCCGTGGCGCCGAGATGGGCGTGCTGTTCCGCAAGGGCGAGGCGCTGCAGCTGTTGAAGGACGCCAAGGTGGTGGCGGTGGACAAGACCGGCACCTTGACCGAAGGTCGCCCGCTGCTGACCGATCTGGAAATCGCCGACGGTTTCGATCGTGCGCAGGTACTGGCGCGGGTGGCGGCGGTGGAGTCGCGCTCGGAGCACCCGATCGCCCGCGCCATTGTCGAGGCGGCGACGGAGGAGGGCATCGCGTTGCCGCCGATGATTGATTTCGAGTCGGTGACCGGCATGGGCGTGCGTGCCAGCGTCGACGGTGCGCGGGTGGAAGTGGGTGCTGATCGCTTCATGCGTTCGCTGGGCGTGGACATCGGCATGTTCGCTGCGCTGGCCGACCGCCTCGGCAACGAAGGAAAGTCGCCGCTGTATGCCGCCATCGATGGCCGCCTGGCGGCGATCATCGCCGTCTCCGATCCGATCAAGCCGAGTACGCCGGCCGCCATTGCCGCCCTGCACCAGCTGGGTCTGAAGGTGGCCATGATTACCGGTGACAACGCCGCCACCGCGCAGGCCATCGCCCGCCAGCTCGGCATCGATGAAGTGGTGGCCGAGGTGTTGCCCGAAGGCAAGGTGGAGGCGGTGCGCCGGTTGAAGGCGGCCTACGGGCAGATTGCGTTCGTCGGTGATGGCATCAACGATGCGCCGGCGCTGGCCGAGGCTGATGTGGGCCTGGCCATCGGCACCGGCACCGACGTCGCGGTGGAATCGGCCGACGTGGTGCTGATGTCCGGCAACCTGCAGGGCGTGCCCAATGCCATCGCGCTGTCGAAGGCGACCATCGGCAACATCCGCCAGAACCTGTTCTGGGCCTTCGCCTACAACACCGCGTTGATTCCGGTCGCGGCGGGTGCGCTGTACCCGGTATGGGGCGTGYTGCTGTCGCCGGTGTTCGCCGCCGGTGCCATGGCCCTGTCCAGTGTGTTCGTGCTCGGCAATGCGCTGCGCCTGCGGCGCTTCCAGGCGCCGATGGTCGAGGCGTCCCATGCGGCCCAGTAAAGGAGTGATGGCATGAACATCGGTGAAGCATCGAAGGCATCCAGCGTGTCGGCCAAGATGATCCGCTACTACGAGCAGATCGGCCTGATTCCGCCAGCTGACCGTACCGGCG
>NZ_JBFTNR010000638.1:0-2428 GCF_056665995.1 Stenotrophomonas sp. 05L44_2 | reverse complement strand
CATCATGTTCGCCGGCGGCGGTGAAGACCTGCACTGGTCGATGAGCGTGATGTTCGATGCGATGGGCGCACTGTCCACCAGCTTCAACGACACCCCCGCCAGCGCCTCGCGCCCGTATGACAAGGACCGCGATGGCTTCGTCATCGCCGGCGGTGGCGGCATGCTGGTGCTGGAGGACTACGACCACGCGGTGGCACGTGGCGCGCACATCCATGCCGAGCTGATCGGCTATGGCGTGACCTCCGATGGCGCCGACATGGTCGCGCCGTCCGGCGAAGGCGCCGTGCGCTGCATGAAGATGGCGCTGCAGAACGTGGACCGTCCGCTGGATTACCTCAACACCCACGGCACCTCGACCCCGCTGGGCGATGTGACCGAGCTGGGTGCGATCCGCGAGGTGTTCGGCGATGCGATTCCGCCGCTGTCCTCGACCAAGGCGCTGTCGGGCCATTCGCTGGGCGCCGCCAGCGTGCATGAAGCGATCTACTGCCTGCTGATGATGCGCGATGGCTTCGTGGCCGGCTCGGCCAACATCGGCGAGCTGGACCCGAGGGTGGAAGGCTTCCCGATCCTGCGCGAAAGCCGCGAGCAGAAGCTGGACACGGTGATGTCCAACAGCTTCGGCTTCGGTGGCACCAACGCGGCGCTGGTGTTCGGCAGGGTGTGATCTGAAAGCGTGCCAACCAAGGTTGGCACCTACCAGAGCGGTAGCACCGGGCCATGCCCGGCGAGAGCAGTGAAGCGTGCCGACCCACGGTCGGCACCCACCAGCTTCAAGGTGACACCCACCAGAGCGGTAGCGCCGGGCCATGCCCGGCGAGAGCGGTGAAGCGTGCCGGCCAACGGTCGACACCCACCATCCCCCACCGTTACCTCGGCAGCAGCGGCAGCAGCAAGGCGTGCGCGTCCACCAGCGAGCCGACGATGCGGTGGCCGAGCGCGCGCAGTTCTTCATCGGGATGCACCAGATCCGGTACCTGGATCACGGTCATGCCGGCGGCCAGCGCGGCACGGGTTCCCGCCGGCGAATCCTCCAGCGCCAGGCAACGTTCCGGCGCCTGTCCCAGCCGCTGCGCGGCCAGCAGGTAGATGTCCGGCGCCGGCTTCGGCCGCGCCACATCGCCACTGGTGATCACCGCATCGAAGTATGGCAGCAGCCCGGCTGCAGCCAGCTTGCGGTTGGCCCGCGGCTGCCGCGTAGTGGTCGCCACCGCGCGCGGCACCGCATGCGCCTTCAGCAGCTCCAGCAGTTCCAGGATGCCCGGCCGCAGCGGCAGCCCGGTCTGCGTGCGCTCCTCGTACAGATCATGGCAACGCGCGGCCATGGCCTCGATCATGCTGTCTTCGATGCCCTGCTGGCGCAGCAGCGCCTGGCTGTCGCGGTCGCCAAGGCCGACCATGCGCACGAAGAAGCTGGCATCCAGGGGCAGGCCGAATTCCTCCGCCGCCTCGCTCCAGCATGCAAGCGACACACGCTCGCTGTCGATCATCAAGCCGTCCATGTCGAAGATGACGGCGTCGGGCAGGAACGGCAGCGCAGCGATGGAGGTCATGGAGCGAACAACGTATCCAGATCGGTGGAGGTCAGCAGCCGCCATTGCCCTTCGGCCAGTCCCTGCAGGTCCAGGCCACCAACACGGCTGCGATGCAGTGCCTGCACATGGTTGCCTGCGGCAGCGAACATGCGGCGTACCTGATGGTAGCGGCCTTCGTGCAGTACCAGGCGCGCCTTGCGCGGCCCGAGCACCTGCAGTTCAGCCGGCAGCAGGGGCRTCTTCTCCGCTTCCAGCATCAGCGTGCCGCTGGCAAACAGCGCCACCTCGTCACCACGCAGGTCTTCGGCCAGCTCCACTTCGTAGACCTTGGGCAGCTTCGACTTCGGCGAAATGATCCGATGCAGCAGGTTGCCGTCGTCGGTCAGCAGCAACAGGCCGCTGGTCTCACGGTCCAGACGGCCGACAGTGGACAGCACCGGGTCGCGGTCGCGGAAGCGCGGCGGCAGCAGGTCGTAGATCAGGCGGCCCTTGTCCTTGGTCGAACAGGTGTAGCCAGCCGGCTTGTACATCGCCAGCGACAGGCCCACCGGCGGGTCCAGTGGCTCGCCGTCGACCCGCACCGCTTCATGCGGCACCTGGTCGTCGGCGTACAGCACCTCGCCGTCGGCGTCGGTGACGCGGCCTTCGCGGAACATCCACTGCACCTGCTTGCGGCTGCCGTAGCCGAGGTTGGCGATGTGCTTGACCAGCTTCACCGGCCCTTCCCCTTGCCCTTCACCGCTTCGACCAGCTTGAAGCCATCGCGCTCGGCAACCACGCGCACCGCGCCGAAGCTCTCGTTGAGCGTGTACTCGTAGGGCAGGTGGCGGTTGGCCACCACGTACAGGCGCCCACCCGGGCGCAGCGCCTGCGCGGCCACGGCGATGAAGCGC
>NZ_JBFTNR010000637.1:0-2428 GCF_056665995.1 Stenotrophomonas sp. 05L44_2 | reverse complement strand
GTTGTGGCCCAGTTCCATGTTTTCCAGGATCTTGGCCAGCGCCAGCAGCAGCGTGCCGGCGATGCAGGCCGGCCACAGCAGCGGCGCCCAGAACAACGGAGAGAACGCACCCAGGAACAGCAGGCTGCGGCCGAGCACGCCGGACCAGCGCACAGCCGCTGCGACGCGGCGGATGTAACGGGTGTCGGAGGCGCCGAGGCTGCCGATCACACGGTCGCGGATCGCATCGAGTTCCTCACCAAACGTCTGCATCTCGGCAGGGCTCAGGGCACGGTCGGTAGCGCGGGTCATGGCAGCGGAGTCCTCAGAGATCCAGGGTCAGGTCGGTGGTCGGCGCGCTCACGCAGATCCGCACCGGCACGGCCGTTTCGGACTGGGTATCGCCGGTGCGCAGGTGGCGGGTGGTGCCACTGACGCGTTCACAGGTACAGCTGTTGCAGATGCCCATGCGGCAGCCGTGCTTGGGCGCGATGCCCTGCGCCTCCAGGCTTTCCAGCAGCGAGCGGCCACGCGGCACGATCAGCCGCCGGCCGCTGCGGGCCAGGGTCAATGCGACCTCACCCAGGCTGTCGGCATCACTGAGTGCCGCAGGTGGCGTAAAGGCTTCAGCCTGGAAACCGGCCACCTGCTGCGCCAGGCGCGTGCGCGCAGCGGCAACGAAGCCATCCGGGCCACAGGCCAGCACATGGCGCTGCGCCAGCGGGGTGTCGTCACCGGCAACGGCCAACGTGTGGCTGTCGATGCGCGCGGCCGGCACCTCGCCTTCGCGGGTGGTCAGCAGATGCACGCGCAGGTTCGGGTTCGCTGCGGCCAGCGCCTGCAGCTCATCACGGAACTGGAACGCCGCGGCGCTGCGCTCCCAGTAGAACAGGTCGACCGGCGCCGCCAGCGGGCGCTGGCAGGCGTCGCGCAGCAGGCTGCGCATGGGCGTGATGCCGCTGCCGGCGGCCAGTAGAAGCACCGGCGCTGCGGCAGGCATGTGGAAATCACCGAAGGCCGCATCCAGCCGGAACAGGTCGCCCGGCTTGGCATGCGCGACCAGATGCTGGCTGACCTTGCCGCCTTCCACCGCCTTGACGGTAATGGCCAGCTCACGACGGCCCAGGCGGGTCGGGCTGTAGCTGCGGCGCAATACACGCCCCTCAAGCTCGACGCCCAGGGTGACGTGCTGGCCGGCGCGCATCCCGGCCCAGTGCCGGTTGCAGCGCAGGACCAGGGTGGCGGCGCCCTCGCCGGCCGGCTCGCGCCGTACCAGGCGGGCCATCGGCTCACGCAGGGTCCACAACGGATTCAGCTGGCCCGCCCAGAAGTCGAACAGCGACGGCGACAGCCAGCGGTACGGGGAAAACAGGGAAGGACGGACGACAGCGCTCATGGATGCACTATACGGCCGCACACACAGCTGTGTATACATGTGTATATTGCACCGGATTGGGTATGATTCAGCCTTGCCCCTCCGGAAGTACCATGGCCGCCGCCACCGTTCTGTCTCCGCCTGAAGATGCCAGCAGCCCGGCCCGCCGTACGGTGAGCCGCGAAGATCTGCTGGCCGCCGCGTTGAAACTGATCGGCCCGCATCGCAGCCTCTCCACCCTCAGCCTGCGCGAAGTCGCGCGCGAGGCGGGCATCGCACCCAACAGCTTCTACCGCCAGTTCCGCGACATGGACGAACTGGCCGTCGCCTTGATCGACGTGGCTGGGCGCTCGCTGCGCACCATCATTGGTGAAGCCCGCCAGCGCGCTACGTCCAGCGCCACCAGCGTGGTACGCGTGTCGGTGGAAACCTTCATGGAACAGCTGCGTGCCGACGACAAGCTGCTGCACGTACTGTTACGCGAAGGCGCGGTCGGCTCGGACGATTTCAAGCACGCGGTCGAACGCGAACTGCACTACTTCGAAGAAGAACTGCAGCATGACCTGGTGCGCCTGGCCGCACTGGATGGCGCAGTGCTCTACAAGCCGGAACTGGTGTCGATGGCGATCACCCGGCTGGTGTTTGCGATGGGCGCTTCGGCCATGGACCAGCCCCCTGAGAACGATCCGGAACTGGTCGAACAGATCTCCACGATGATCCGCATGATCATCGTCGGCGCGCGCACTCCCGCCGCCTTCCGCCGCGGCTGACCGCTTCCGGTGCATGACCACCGGCACACGCGCGTGCGCATTATGTAATGTTATAACAATTACGTTCGAGTAAAGGCCACGGTTTACGCACGCGCCGAGACCCTGATATAGCAATTGCTATGTTGATGACCATCTGCTTTCATGTGCGCCAGCCAGGTCGCCCTCGCCGCCCTCCCTCCCCAAGGACGACGCCCTCATGCGCATTGCTGCCTCCCTTCTCCGCCGGCTGCCGCTGGCTGCCGGTATTGCCGCCGCCCTGCCGGTGACCGCATTCGCCGCACCGCCTTCGCCTACCGAGCTGGAC
>NZ_JBFTNR010000636.1:0-2432 GCF_056665995.1 Stenotrophomonas sp. 05L44_2 | reverse complement strand
GTGCTGCGGCACGCTGGCTGGATTCGTTCCTGAAGGTGCAGCAGGACGAGGCGTTCGTTTTCGTGTGTGCCAAGCGGGTCGAGGAAATCGCGTCGGCGGGTCGCAGTCTGGAGTGACATCGCGCAGGCGTATGCTCGAACTCCAATGGGAGCGAGCGTCATGTCTTTTCAGATCAACCTCTATGACAGGGACGGACGCGGGCTTCGCCTTCCCGATGGATGGTGGATCGACCTGCACACCGATCCCCCCGCGCTGGTCAACGGCGCTGTCCGCATCGATCTGCCGGCGTCCGCGCGCAACGAGCATCCTGATCTGCAACCGGACGTCCTGAACCATCTCCGCCGCCGTATTGAAGGTGCGCAATGGCTAACCTGACCTACCATCCGCCGCTGGGCGTGCGCTGGCTGACGTTCCGCCTGCGCAACGGTCAATCCATCGGCCCGGAGAAGCTGCGGGCCGTGTGGTCCGATGCCGCAGAAACCAACAACTGTTCGGTGCGCCGCGAGCACGTAGAAGGCGCCGGCTTCGTCTATGCGCTGTACGCACCGAGCGGGCTGTGCGTTCCGCGCCGGGCGGAACTGCGCATGCGGCTGTTGCTGGAAGAAGCGGGCTACGCGTTTTCGATGGGCGTGCTTACCGGCAGCCATCCTGCCTACGGTTGAGCGCAGGGCGATCTGATCGGCCCGGAGGTTGCTAGACTGCGCGCCCCGCGCGTTGCCGCAATCACGGAAGATTCCCCATGCCGAAGCTGTCTGCTCTTGCTGTTTTCCTGGCGCTCGCTGTCTGCGCGCCAACCGCACACGCCGAGGAACAGGACAGCGCCTCGACCATCGCGTTCAAGTCGATCAGCCCGGTGCTGAATGCCCTGATCAATGCCGACGATGCGCAGGACCTGATGGAGCGGGCCGAGGAAGACGACGCCACGCTGCTGCAGTCGCTGGCGCTCTATCTGGCCGCAACCCGCGAAGACCCCACGTTGGCGCAGGCGCCGTACCACGCAGCGGCATTGTTCGCACGCCGCGGTGACGATGCGCTGGCCGAGCGCTATCTGCGCCAAGCCGATGAGCGTGGCATGTGGTTCGCGCCCGCGCTGGCCGACAACGATGACTTCGAGCACCTGCGCGGAACGCCATTCTTCAAGCAGGTGCTGGCCAATACACAGGCACGCTACGCGAAGGTATCGGTGGGCAAGGTGGGCGCCATCTCGGTGCTGCCCCCTTCGAAGGGGGTTGCGATGCCGGCCTGTGCGCCGGTGCTGGTGTGGCTGCACGGCTACGGCATCAACGGCCACCTGGACAGCAGCGAGCAGCCGCTGGCCGATGCTGGTGTGGTGTTGCTGGGCATCAACGGTACGGAGATGCGCGAGTCGTTCGACAGCTTCAGCTGGACCGGCCCGTATGAGGGCACGCACAAGGTGGTGCAGGCGGGGCTTGAGCAACTGGCCGCGCGCCAGTGCATCGACCGCAAGCAGGTGTACCTGATGGGCTTCTCGCAGGGCTCGCAGCATGCCGGCGCGCTGCTGGCGCAGCATCCGGATGACTATGCCGGCGCATTGCTGGTGTCGCCGGGTGGCTGGCGCCAGCCGGTGCCCACGCAGAGCAGCGCGCACGGCAAGCGGGTGTTCGTCATCAACGGCGAGCAGGAAGGGCCGGCGAACCAGAAGATGAGCGCGGATTTCCGCGCCCTTTTCAGCGATGGCAACGAGCTCCGGTCGCGTACCCATGAGGGTGGCCATTTCTATCCGGACGACTGGAAGACCTCGTTCCCACAGGCCATCCGCTGGCTGATGGGCAAGGGCGGCTGAGCGAAGCCCACCGGGTGGCAGGCGGTGGGCGGGAACCACGTCGCCCACTGCTTCCCAAAAGGCAACGCCACGAGCCCGCCTGCGGGTCTACTGCGCACCGCCTGCGTTGCCTACGCTGATCCCACACGGCCCTTGCCGTGCTCCGGGGCCACGACAGCTCGTGGATCCCGTCTTCAATCGAACCAGCGGCGCTGTGCTGCAGGGCATTGCTGCCCGGCAACGCCATGCCCTGCGCCGTGCGAAGGCGTACCCCGGAACTGTCCGCCGGCCCTGCTTCACTGCCTGCCAGCCAACCTTCGTGGAGATCGCCTCATGTTCAGCCTGGAAAACACCATTGCCCCTGCCGCGCCCGCGCTCGACGAGCTTGTTCCCTCGCGCTACGCCCTGAAAGTCGGTGATATCGATGTGCTGGTGGTCAGCGACGGCGTGCTGCCGCTGCCGACGCAGATGCTCGGCCACAACGTGCAGGCGTCCGAGCGCGCCGAATGGTTCGACGAGATGTACCTGCCACAGGATGCGTTCGACTGGGCGTTGAACGTGATGGTGGTGCACAGTGGTGAGCGCACCATCCTGATCGACGCCGGCCTGGGCATGGACCCGGACCTGCAGCTGCCGCGCGCCGGCCAGC
>NZ_JBFTNR010000635.1:0-2435 GCF_056665995.1 Stenotrophomonas sp. 05L44_2 | reverse complement strand
CTGCTGGCCTGCAACGATCCAGCCTTCCCGCCCCTCCTGCTTGATGCACCCAATCCGCCCCTGGCGCTGTTCGTTGCCGGCGATCCGGCCATCGCCTGGCGTCCTGCGGTGGCCCTGGTCGGCAGCCGTTCACCCACCCCCGCCGGTCGTGCCCTGGCCGCCCGGTTTGCCACCTGCTTCGTCGAGGCCGGGCTGGCGGTGACCAGTGGATTGGCGGCAGGCATCGATGCGGCCGCCCACCAGGCGGCGCTGGAGGCAGGCGGCTGCACCCTCGCGGTGATAGGCACTGGCCCGGACCGCGCCTATCCCACCAGCCATGCCCGCCTTCAGGCAAGAATCGCCACCGACGGCGCGGTGCTCAGCGAGTACCTGCCAGGTACGCCCGCACGGCCGGGTCACTTCCCCGCGCGCAACCGGCTGGTGGCCGGGTTGGCCCTGGCCACGGTGGTGGTCGAGGCCGCACAACGCTCGGGCGCCCTGATCACCGCCCGGCTGGCAGCCGAAGCCGGCCGCGAGGTCTGCGCGATACCCGGTTCGGTACTCAATCCGCGCGCCGTCGGCTGCCACCGGCTCATCCGTGAAGGGGTTGCCCTGGTCGAACGGCCCGAAGAAGTGCTGGAACTGCTGGCCCCGGCACTGCGTCACCAGCTTCCGGGCTTGCAAACCCGGCTTGCCACCCCCACTGAACAGGCAGCGCCGGCGGACCTGCCGGCATGCTGGGCGAACGACGCTGACTACCAGCGCTTGTGGCGGGTGCTGGAGCACGACCCAATCAGTATGGATTCACTGATCACGCAGTGTGGATTGACGGCGTCGGAGGTGTCCTCCATGCTGCTGGCCATGGAACTTGCGGGGATCGTGGTGTGCGTACACGGCCGCTACTGTCGACGTCCCTAGTTTCTTCACCTCCACAGCGTCGCGCGACGCAGGCCGAGGGGCAATGAAAGAGAGCATCCTGGATGTACTGTTGTACCTGTTTGAACACTATTTCAGCGAAGATGCGGACCTGATCCGTGACCGCGACTCACTGCAGAATGGCCTGATCCAGGCCGGTTTCAGCCCCACTGAGATCAACAAGGCATTCGAATGGCTCGATGCCCTGGCAGCGCAGCGCCCAAGCGCGGCCCAGGCCCGGGTCGATGGCCCGGTGCGCATCTATCACGGCCCGGAGCTGGACAAGCTTGACGTGGAGTGCCGTGGTTTCCTGCTGTACCTGGAACAGCACGGCATCCTCGATGCCGGCCAGCGCGAGCTGGTGCTGGACCGGGCGATGGCCCTGGACCAGGACGAACTGGACCTGGACGACCTGAAATGGGTCGTGCTGATGGTGCTGTTCAACCAGCCCGGCGCCGAGGCGGCCTACGCCTGGATGGAAACGCAGATGTTCGTGGACGAGCCAGAACCCCTGCACTGACCGTACACTTGGGGACCGTGCGCATTCAGGAGCGTCCCCGTGAGTGAGTGGTTCCATGCCGAAGGCAACCGCCAGCAAGGCCCGTTGCCCTCGGAACAGTTGATCGAGCTGTTCCGCAGCAACCAGATCACCCTGGACACCCTCGTATGGCGCGACGGCTTGCCGCAATGGCAGCCGTTGCGCAACGTGGTCGACGAACTGGGCCTGATCGTGCCCGCCGTTGATGCAGCCGCCACGGCACCACCGCCGCCGCCTGCCGCCCCTCTGCCGCCCACCCTTCCCCCCGCCTCTCCGTACGCGACCACGCCGATGGACGCTGCCCCGGTCGCGAAGAAGGGCCTGTCCGGCTGCGCGTTGACCGCCATCATCGGCGGCGTCGCACTGCTGGTGGTGGTGCCGATCCTGGCCATCCTGGCCGCGATCGCCCTGCCGGCCTACAACGACTACACCATCAAGGCCAAGGTCGCCGGCGCGGTCACCGTGCTGCAGCCGCTGAAGGACAAGGTCCAGCACTTCGCCGATGACCAGGGCCGCTGCCCGGGCGCCAACGACGCCGGCTTCCCGGCGGCGGACGAATTCGCAGGCCAGGGCCTGTCGGCCGTGCATATCGGCCGCTTCAACAATGGCCACTGCGGCATCGAAGCGACGCTGGCGGTTCCCGGCAAGAGCCAGGATGGCGACCTGCTCTGGCTCGAATACGACCGCGACAGCGGGCGCTGGGAATGCAGCGGCGAAAGCGACGACAAGTATCTGCCCACGCAATGCCGCGGCTGAGCCGCGCATCGGGCAACCCACCAAGGACGACCCAACAGGGGACATGCAATGACTGAGTGGTACTACGCCGAAGGACAGCAACGCCAGGGACCGCTGGAGGTCACCGAGATCCGCCAGCGCTTCCAACGTGGCCAGTTGAACCTGGACACCCTGGTCTGGCGCGAAGGCATGGGGCAGTGGGCGCCGCTGCGGCAGATGGTGGAAGAGCTGGGCCTGCAGACCCTGGCCGATGCCAGCACGTCCACCG
>NZ_JBFTNR010000634.1:0-2442 GCF_056665995.1 Stenotrophomonas sp. 05L44_2 | reverse complement strand
ACGATGTGCTGACCCAGGCCGTGACCCAGCTGCGCAAGGCGTTCAGCGTCGACGACGACAACGGCCAGGCGTACATCGAGACCATCGCCAAGACCGGCTACCGCCTGCTTGTGCCGGTGCAACCGCTGGCGGACCACGAGACCGATGCGATCGCCGTTGCAGAGGACTCGACCGCATCACAGCCGCCTGCGCCGGATGCCGTGGCCGCCGCCGGCGTGCCGGCGGTTGAACGCGGAAGCCGCCGCTGGCGCCGTCTGCGCCGTCGCCTGCTGCTGGCACTGGGCGTGGTGATGCTGCTTGCGCTGGTGGTGTTGAGCGTACTGCTGCTGCGCCGCCCGGCGCCGGTGAATTCTCCGGTGGATGCGGCAGTGGAGAACGGCACGCGGGTGATCGGAAGTCCGGAGCGGCCGTATCGATTGATTACCGCGACGGCCGGTTTTGAGACCTATCCCACACTTTCTCCTGATGGATCGCAGGTCGCCTACGAAGGCGCCAACGACGATGGCGCCGGCGGCAACGCCATCAAGGTGCAGACCTCCGGCAATGCCCCCGCGCGCCAGCTGCTATCGCCACCGGCAGGTGCCAGCGACCGTTTCCCGAACTGGTCGCCCGATGGCCGCGAAATCGCCTTCGCCCGCTTTGGTGCCGATGCCAGCTGCCAGGTGCTGATCGCCAGCGCCACCGGCGGCGCCGTGCGCCAGGCCACGCGCTGCGACGGCACCGAGCTGCTCAGTTTCGACTGGACGCCCGATGGTCGTGGCCTGGTCTTCGGCAGCATGGTCGGTCGCTATGCCCATCGCGGCATCCGCGTGCTCGATCTGGCCACCGGCCAATGGCGTGCGCTGGAGTACGCTGTCGACGAGGATGATTTCGACTACGCCCCGCGCTATTCCCCGGATGGCCGATGGCTGGTGTTTGTCCGCAACCCCCAGCTGGGCGACCTGTGGCGGATGCCTGCCAGCGGCGGCACGCCCGAGCAGTTGACCGCCGAATCGGCCGAACTGCGTGGTTGGGCGTGGCTGGGCGACGGTCGGCATATCGTGTTCGGTCGCCGCGTGGACAGCGAAGCACGCCTGTACTACCTCGACGTCGAGCGCCGCACGTTGCGCGACGCTGGGCTCGACGATGCGCAGTGGCCGGCAGTGTCCCGCCGCGGCGACATGCTGGCGTTCGTGCATCGGCGCGCGCAGTTCGGGGTGTTCAGGATGCCCGCGCAGGGCGGTGCCGGTGAGCGCCTGTTCGCCTCCAGTGGCCGCGACGGGCAACCGATGGTGGCACCGGATGGGCGGCAACTGGTGTTCAGTTCCGATCGTTCCGGCAGCTTCGCCCTGTGGTGGGCCGACATGCAGCGGCCGGAGTCGCTGCGGCCGATCGAGGGGCTGAAGCCCGAGGCACGGCAGGCGCCCGACTGGTCGGCCGACAGCCGGCATCTGCTGGTGGTGGGCCGCGATGAGCATGGCGAAGCGGTTGTCTACGAGATCGCAYCGCGCGATGAACAACTGCATCGCCTTCCGGTTCCCGCCGAGCAGCCATTGCAGGCGTTGTACGGCGCAGACGCGGAGCAGCTGCTGGTGGTCGAACGTGATGCCGACCAGCACACCCGCTTGAGCCTGTTCGACCGCAGCGCGCAGCCATGGCGGCGGTTGGCCAGCCTGGAAGGCGTATCGCAGGCGCGCTTCGACCGCAGTACCGGGCGGGTGCTGTTCACCCGGCTGGCAGCCGGTGGGCTGTGGTCGGTGGACGCAGCGTTGACCCCTGCCAGCGTGCAGCAGGTCAGTGAGGACCGGCCCAGCCGTTGGCGCTACCGGACCTGGACGGTGGCCGGCAACGGCAGCATCGACTACCTCGGCAGCAGTGCCAGCTGTGGCACGACCCTGGTCCGTATCCAGTCCGGACGCGAAGAAGCCGAGCGTTGCCTGGACGCCCAGCGGCTGAGCGCGGGCAATGGACTGAGCGCCAGTGCCGACGGAAACAGCCTGTACCTGGCCCTGGCCATCAGCGATGGTGCCGACATCGGTGTGATGCGATTGCCCGAACAACCGCCCGCACTGTTCCCGGCATTCTCCAAATTATTGATCTTGAACGAGAAAGGGCCTTCGTAATTTCTTCGTGACGATCTCGCCGCGAATTCGTGGCGATCTCGGCAGTCTTTCCTGACGCGCTGTCACCTCATTTGGCAAAACGGAGGCCTGTACTTGGCAAATCCGTGGTGCCCCTATGCGTCAACTCTCGCTGGCTGATCGTGGCCAAACCGTATCCCTGGACAAGGCGATCGACGATGTCGCGCCGACCTGCATGGGGGTTGCCCGCCTCGGCAGCCTGCAGACCGCCGGCACCAGTTTCAGCGTCTGGATGCAGGTGCGCGGCACCTCGTGGGTGGAAGCCAAGGAAGGSCGSTTCCGSCTGCGCCAGSGCGAGTGGATCGCSTTCGAGAAGGAGTCC
>NZ_JBFTNR010000633.1:0-2445 GCF_056665995.1 Stenotrophomonas sp. 05L44_2 | reverse complement strand
TGTGCAGGTGATGGTTGCCGGGGAATACCGCCAGGCGGCCATCACGCAGATGCTGCAGGCGCTCGCTGCGCATCGGCTCGGGATAATACGACTGTGCAGGCGTGGCATAGATCACCTGGGTAGGACAGGTGATGGCCTGCAGCAGGTTGTCGATCTGGCCTTCGCTGAGGCGGATCGCGGTGGGCAGCATCAGGCGCGGATCGCTGCACCAGCGATAGCCGCCTTCGACCGGCTCGACACCGCGTTCGACCAGCAGGCGTGCGCAGCCTTCGCTGAGCTGGTTGGTCATCATCCGCGCCCGGATCGGTGCAGCCAGATCCGGGAACACGCGCAGCTGCTTGCGTGCCAGTGCTCGGGTGGCGTCGACGTGCTCGCGCAGGCGGCTGGCAGTTTCTTCCTCCGGCCCGCGCAGGCCGCCGAGTGCCTCGATGGCGACCAGCCGTTCGATGCGATCACTGACCGCTGCGGCGAGGCTGGCGATGCCGGCACCCATCGAATGGCCGATCAGGGTGAACCGGTCCCAGCCCAGTGCATCGGCGACATCGAGGACATGGGTGATTGCTGCTGGCGTGGTGTACACCGCCCCGATCGGCAGATGCGCGCTGTGGCCGTGCCCGGGCAGATCGATCGCCACCAGGTCCAGGTGCGGCAGATGCGGCGCCAGCGGAACGAAGCTGGCCGCATTGTCGAGCCAGCCGTGCAGGGCCAGCGCCCGCGGACCCTTACCCGGCCGGCGCAGGCCGGCGACACGGACGCCCGCRACCTGCAGCTCAAACGGCTGCAGGCTCATGCCAGCGACGCCACGGCCAGCCGAGCCAGTGCGCGGGCGTGATCCGGTGCGGCGTTGAGGCAGGGGATATAGCGCATCTGTGCGCCGCGCTCGGCCAGTGTTTCGGTGAAGCCCATGGCGACTTCTTCCAGTGTTTCCAGGCAGTCGGTGGCAAACCCGGGGCAGACGACGTCGATCTGTTTCACCCCCGCTTCGGCCAGCTCCCACAGGCTGGGCTCGGCGTAGGGCTGCAGCCAGCGTTCGCGGCCGAAGCGCGACTGGTAACCCATCTGCCAGTCGTCCGCGCCCAGGCCCAGTGCTGCGGCGATCGCGCGCGCACTGGCCTCGCAGCGCTGCGGATAGGGATCGCCGGCATCGGCAAGGCGCTGCGGAATGCCATGGAAGGAGAACATCAGCTTCTGGCCGCGACCCTGCTGCTGCCAGTAGCGCTGGATCGAGCCGGCAACGGCGGCGACCCAGTCCGGATCGATCGAATAGTCCTGCACCAGGCTGACGGTGACCTGTGGGTTCCTGCGCTGCCAGGCATCCACACGATCCTCGACCGAGGCCGTGGTGGTGGTCGAATACTGCGGATACAGCGGCAATACCACGATGCGGCGCACGCCCTCGGTGGCCAGCCGATCCAGTTCGGTGGTGAGCGCGGGTTCGCCGTAGCGCATCGCGTGGCGTACGCGCAGCGTCGGCAGCAATGCTTGCATCGCCTGCGCCAACTGGCGGGTGTGGACCATCAGCGGCGAGCCTTCCGGCAGCCACACCTGGGCGTACTTGGCGGCTGAACGGCTGCTGCGCAGCGGCAGTATCAGACCGCGCAGCAAGGGCTGCCACAGCAGTGCCGGCAGCGAGACCACGCGCCGGTCGGACAGGAATTCGGCCAGATAACGGCGAACGGCGGGGGCCGTCGGCGTCTCGGGYGTGCCTAGGTTGACCGCCAGTACGGCGGTATCGGGTGCGTCGAGCATGGGCGGTATTGTCGCCGATTCCATCGTCACGTCGGCATGCAGGGTTCGGATGGATGTCATCGATGAGGCCAATATGAGCAGGCAACGCTCATTGGGGATTCATCACAACACTACTAATTTCAGTCACTTGCTATATCTTCCTATGGACTGACTTCTGGAGCCTGCCATGCGTCGCCCGATCCAAGCCCTGCTGATCGCCGCCAGCCTGCTGTCCAGCCAGGCCATGGCCGGACCGCAGGAAGACCAGCGCGCCCGCAACGCGGTGCGTGTACTGGCTGAAATCCAGGGAATCCCTGAACAGGGCATTCCGGACAAATTGCTCGACGAAGGCCGCGCGGTCATCGTCATTCCCGACACGATCAAGGCCGGTCTGGTGATCGGCGGCCGTCGTGGCCACGGCCTGATGTCGGTGCGCATGCCCAATGGTGCGTGGTCCAACCCGGTATTCATCAAGCTCACCGGCGGCAGCATCGGCTTCCAGGCCGGTGTGCAGTCCTCCGACGTTGTGCTGGTGTTCCGCAACGACCGCAGCCTGGACAACCTCGTCAACGGCAAGTTCACCCTCGGCGCCGATGCCGGTGTGGCCGCCGGTCCTGTGGGCCGCAATGCCGCCGCCGCCACCGATGGCCAGCTGAAGGCCGAGATCTGGTCGTGGTCGCGCGCCCGCGGCCTRTTCGCTGGCGTGGCCCTGGATGG
>NZ_JBFTNR010000632.1:0-2450 GCF_056665995.1 Stenotrophomonas sp. 05L44_2 | reverse complement strand
GCGGTGGAGCGTGCGGCACAGCATGAAGGCAGGTGCATCGGCGATGGCAGTGACAGCTGTCATCCGATGTCATTGACGGCGGCAACTGCGAAATGTGACCACGGCGGCACAGGATGGCAACGTCCCCGCTACCGGTACCGCCCATGGATACGATCGCTCCGTCGCTGGCCCGCCTGCAGCAGGTGCAGGTGCGTTACCGCGACCATACCGCCCTGCACGGCATCGACCTGCAGGTGCGCGCTGGCCAGGTACTGGCCCTGCTGGGCCGCAACGGTGCCGGCAAGAGTACCGCGATCAGCGTGCTGTTGGGCCTGCGCCGTGCCGACGCCGGCCAGGTCGAGCTGCTGGGCGGTGATCCGCAGCAGCGCGATCAGCGGCTCGGCCTCGGCGTGATGCTGCAGAGCACCAGCCTGCCGCCGATGCTGCAGGTGGATGAACTGGTGGCGCAGGCGTGTCGGCGCCTGCGCCGGGTCGGCTGAACTGGCATGATCGGCAGCGATCGTCCCCGCCTGGAATCTTCCGTGCCACCGAGCTGGCTTGCGTCCCTGCTGCGCCCTGCCCCGGATTCGGCGGTGGCCGAACTGCTGCGGCGTGGCAAGTCGCCCTGGAGTGGTGCGATCCACCTGCTGTGGTCGGTCTGGATCTTCCTTACCCCGGTGCTCGGGAATGGCTTCACGCTGCGCTGGTTGTTGCTGACGCTGGCCAGCTATCCGTTGTTCCTGCTGTTCTATGCCAGGGTGATGCTGGCGCCACGGCACCACGCCTGGCGCTACGCGCTGGGCATGATTGCGATGGCCCTGGTGCTGCTGCCGTGGTATCCGTCGGGACTGAGCTACTTCGTGTTCGGCTGCGTGATGATCCGCATGAGCAGCCGCGGCGGCTGGTGGGTGTACCTGTTGCAGCTCACTGGCCTGAATCTCCTGTTCTGCAGCACCGCGCTCTACTTCGGTTATCCGTGGCAGGCCATGGTGTGGATGCCGGCGGTGTCGTTCATTGTCGGGCTGGTGGTCAACGTGGAGGCCTTGAGCCATCAGCGCGACGTTGCCCTGCAGCTGTCCCAGGACGAGGTGCGGCGCCTGGCGACCACCGCCGAGCGCGAGCGCATCGGCCGTGATCTGCATGACCTGCTGGGGCATACGCTGTCATTGATCACGCTGAAGCTGGAACTGGCGCGCAAGCTGTACGACCGCGATGACGCGCGTGCCCGGCAGGAAATCGGCGAGGCCGAGGAGATTGCCCGCGAGGCGCTGGCGCAGGTACGCAGTGCGGTCACCGGCATCCGCGCCAGCGACCTGGCCGGCGAGCTGGCCTCGGCACGCCTGCTGCTGGAATGCCAACAGGTACACCTGCAGTACATGCCGCCGCCACCGATGCCAGTGGAGGTAGAGCGTGGGCTGGCACTGGTGCTGCGCGAGGCGGCGACCAACATCGTGCGCCACGCGCAGGCGACCCGGGTGCAGGTGGATTTCATGCTTGAGGACCGACAGTTGGTGATGCAGATACGCGATGACGGCCGTGGTGGTGTGCAGGCCGAGGGCAACGGATTGTGTGGCATGCGTGAGCGCGCAGCGGCGCTGGGTGGCCAGTTGACGCTGCAGTCGCCGCGCGGGGAAGGCACGCTGCTGACCGTGCGCGTGCCCCTGGTGGCCGCGACTACGCCGCTGTCGCCGGCATCGCTGGCACAGGGAGGCGCGGCATGATCCGCATCCTGCTGGCCGAGGATCAGGCGATGGTGCGTGGCGCATTGTCGGCGTTGCTGGGCCTGGAACCGGATATCGAGGTACTGGGCAGTGCTGCCGACGGCGAAGCCGCCTGGCGCATGCTGCAGCAGCTGCAGCCGGACATCCTGGTCACCGACATTGAGATGCCGGGGCTGAGCGGGCTGGAACTGGCCCAGCGCATCGCCCGCCATGAACTGCCGATCAAGGTGGTGATCGTGACCACCTTCGCCCGTGCCGGTTTCCTGCGTCGCGCATTGGAAGCGGGTGTACTGGGCTATCTGCTGAAAGATGCACCGGCCGAGAACCTGGCCGAGGCACTGCGCAAGGTGAAGCAGGGCATCCGTGCGATCGATCCGCAGCTGGCGCTGGATGCGTGGTCGCAGGCCGACCCGCTGACCGACCGCGAGCGCCGCGTACTGCGCTTGGCAGGCGAGGGCCGCACCGCCAGTGAGATCGCCGAGCAGCTGGGGCTGTCGCACGGCACGGTGCGCAATTACCTGTCCGAATGCATCGGCAAGCTGGGCGTGGCCAACCGGATTGAGGCGTATCGGCTGGCACGGCAGAAGGGGTGGTTGTAGCGGGGCGTCACTTTTCTTTTCGCGTGAAAAGAAAAGTAACCAAAAGAAACACGCCGCCGGCCGCGAGCCGGTGCTGCGCACCAGTACCCTGCGCTTCTCGGTGAATCAGGGGACGGCGCCGAACTCGCTGCGCTCAGACATCGGCGCCTCT
>NZ_JBFTNR010000631.1:0-2451 GCF_056665995.1 Stenotrophomonas sp. 05L44_2 | reverse complement strand
GTCCAGGTCCACCAGGTCGTCGAACACGAACATCAGGTCCTGGATGCGGCCACTCAGCGGGGCGTCGATGCGCGCGATCTCGCCCAGGATCGCCTGGTCCTGGCCGCTGTCCATGAAGTTGAGGATGTTGGCCGCGCACTGCACGCCGCCGATGTTGGACGACTTCAGGTTCTGGTTGCCGGCGAACTGGCGTTCCATGATCTCGTTGAGTTCGTTCAGCGCATTGGGCGGAATGCCGTCGAGGGTGGCGATGCGCAGCAGCACGTCCACGCGGGTGCGCTCGGGCAGCAGCTTCAGCGCGTCGGCAGCCTGGTCGGTTTCCAGGTGCGCCATCACGATGGCGATGATCTGCGGATGCTCGTTGCGCACCAGGTCGGCCACCGCACGAGGGTCCATCCACTTCAGTGCGTCCAGGCCGGTGGTGTTGCGGCCCAGCAGGATGCGGTCGATCAGGTTGCCGGCCTTCTCGCTGCCCAGCGCCTGCACCAGCATGTTGCGGATGTAGTCGTCCGAGCCCACGCCCAGCGATGTCTTCGAGCCCAGTTCCTGGCTGAACTGGTCCATCACCCGTTCCACCTGTTCGCGGGTGATGTCGGACATGGTGGCCATGGCGATGCCGATCTTCTGCACCTCCTTCGGCTCCATGTGGCGCAGCACTTCGGCCGCGTCCAGTTCACCCAGCGACAGCAGCAGGACGGCGGCGCGCTGCACGCCGGTCAGGGGCGCGACCTCAGTCATTGGCCACCCAGCCCTTGACCACCTGGGCCACGCGCTTGGAGTCGGTCTTCACGGCTTCACGGGCCATCCGCAATCGTTCCTCATAAGAATCCACCGGCAGGGCCAGCGCTTCCGGCCCGCCCAGGCTGACCCGGTCGGCGCCCAGCGCCGGCAGCGGGGTGCCATCGTCATCGACCAGCTGCACGTCCGCGGTGTGCGGTTCCAGCGCCAGTTCTTCGTTCTTGCGGTTCTGCCCGGTGATGCCGCGCAGTGCCGGGCGCAGCACGCCGAACAGCAACGCCATCACCACCAGCGCACCCAGCAGCATGCGGCCGGCATCGTGCACCCACGGCAGTTCCCACCAGGCCGGGCCTTCCACCGGCGTGGTGTCACGCACGAACGGGGCATTCATCACCGACACGGTGTCGCCACGCTCGGCACTGAAACCGACGGCCTGCTTGACCAGTGCCTCGACCCGGGTCAGTTCGGCCGCCGACAGCGGCTGCGGTGCAACCTTGCCGTTGGCGCCGGCGCGCGGCACGTTGTCCACCAGCACCGCCACCGACACGCGCTTGATGCGGCCGGCCGGCTGGCGGGTGTGCTGCAGGGTACGGTCCAGCTCGTAGTTGCGGGTCGCGTTCTTGCTGCTTTCGGTCGGTGCCTGCGCGGTGGCCGGTGCGGCGGCCTGGCCCGGCGGGCTGTTGCTGGTGGCACCCGGTACGCCCTGCGGGCCCGGCGTGCTGCTGGTGTTCTCGCTCATCTGCTCGCTGCGCAGCTTCTGCGGCTCGCCGTTGTACAGCTCGCGCGCTTCCTCGGTCACCGAGAAGTCCATGTCGACACTGACTTCGGGGTTGACCCGGCCGGGGCCGGTCATCGGTTCCAGCAGCTCGCGGATACGCTGGTTGAACGAGGTTTCCTGGCGGCGCACCTGTTCGAACTGGGCGGCGTTGACGGCCGCTTCGCTGTTGGGGTCGCTGACGCTGAGCATGCGACCGCTCTGGTCGACCACGGTCACCCGTTCCGGCGCCAGATCGGGAATGGCTGCAGCAACCATGTGCACGATCGCATCAACCTGGCTGCGTTCCAGCTGCTGGCCGCCACGCAGTTCAAGGGTAACCGAGGCACTGGCCACATCACGCTGGCGGGTGAACGCACTGGGCTTGGGAATGGCCAGGTGCACGCGCGAATCGCGCACCGGGCGCAGCGTGTTGATGGTGCGCGACAGCTCGGTTTCCAGCGCGTGCTGGTAGCGCGCACTTTCCACGAACTGGCTGACACCAAAACCGGGGTCGCGCTCCATCAGCTCGAAGCCGAGCTTGCCGCTGTCGGTCAGGCCCGAGCCCGCCAGTTTCAGGCGGGCATCATGCAGGTTCTTCTCCGGCACGGTGATGCCACCGGTGGCCGGGTCCAGCTGGAACGGAATCTGTGCGGCACGCAGCAGATCGGTCGCTTCAGCGGTGGCCTTCTGGTCCAGGCCGGTGTACAGCGGCACCATGCCCGGCTTCTGCGACCAGAAGAACACGAACAGCCCGGCCGCGACGGCCACGGCGATCATCGCCATCAGTCCGAGCCGACGGGTGATCTGCAGGCTTTGCAGCCGATCGAACCACTGGCCCGCCTTTTCGGCGTTCAGGGATTCCTTGGAGAGCGACAGGGCCATGCGGTTCTATCCTTACAGCGGCATGTTCATCACGTCCTGGTAGGCCTGGACGAGACGGTTGCGGACTTCCACGG
>NZ_JBFTNR010000630.1:0-2460 GCF_056665995.1 Stenotrophomonas sp. 05L44_2 | reverse complement strand
TACATGGTCTGCGCATTGGCTTCAGCGTGCAGGGTCTGACCCGGAATATTGAGGCTGGCATCGACGTGGTGTTCAGTCTTCTGCAGCTTGAGCGTCACCCGCGCTTCGCAGTGCTGGTCGAAGTGTTTGCCGATCCGGGCCAGCTTCTCCTCTACATAGGACTGCAGGGCCGGGGTGACTTCGACATCTTTGCCAAACGTTTCGATGCGCATCGGGTTTCTCCTTTGATCGGATGTGCCAATGAACCTCTCCGCCGGGCGCGGCGGCGCGTCAAACGATTCTGACTCTTTCGTGCGAGGCGGAGATGTTCATGGCCTCACGATACTTCGCCACGGTGCGGCGCGCTACTGGGATTCCCGACGATTTGAGCAGGTCAGCCAGCTTGGCGTCAGAAAGCGGCTTGCGTGGGTTCTCGTCATCGATCAGGCGCCGGATCATGGCCTGGATGGCGGTGCTGGACGCTTCGCCGCCGCCTTCGGTGTCGATGCCCGAAGCGAAGAAGGCGCGCAGCGGCAGGGTGCCGCGTGGCGTACGCACATGTTTGCGGGCGATCGCGCGCGATACGGTGGATTCGTGCAGGCCCAGTTCGCCGGCGATCTCGCGCAGGGTCAACGGGCGCAGTGCCTGTTCGCCGAATTCAAGGAAGCCGGCCTGCTGCTGGATCAGGCTTCGCACTACCCGCAACAGCGTCTCGCCTCGCGCCTGCAGGCCCTTCAGCAGCCAGCGCGCCTCCTGCAGTTGGCCGCGCAGATAACCGGCATCGGCGTCACCGCAGCGGCGGATCATCTGCTCGTAACCGCGGTGGATCACCAGCTTGGGGCCGGCATGGGCGGCCAGCGCGGCGCGCCAGATGCCGTTCTGCCGCCATACGACGACGTCGGGCACCACGTAGGTGTCCTGGGCGAGCGGGGCGATCTGGGTGCCGGGGCGCGGGTCCAGCGAGCGCAGCAGGGCCACGGCGGTCTCGACCTCGGCCAGCGGCTGCTTCAACTGCTGGGCCAGGCCGGTCACGCCCGAGCGCGGCAGTTGTTCCAGTGGGCCGGCAGCAACCTGCCGGGCCAGGGCCAGGCACGGGGTGTCGGCAGGAAGCACGTCCAGCTGCAGTTGCAGGCATTCGCCGAGGCTGCGTGCGGCCACGCCTACGGGGTCGAAGCGCTGGATCTGGTGCAGCACGGTCAGGATTTCGTCTTCACCGGCGTGGATTGCCGGCAACAGCGCTTCGGCGATGGCCGAGAGCGGCTCGCGCAGATAGCCGTCGTCTTCCAATGAATCGATCAGCGCGGCGCCGATGCTGCGGTCGCGCTTGGACAGGTGGGTCAGGTGCAGCTGCCACAGCAGGTGGTCGGCCAGGGTTTCGGTTTCGGCAACGCGTTCGGCGGCACTGCCGTTGTCGTCGTCGTCATCGAAACTACCGCCGCTGCCGCCACTGCTCCAGTCCAGCTCGGCAGGCGCCCAGTCGTCGCCGCTGCTTTCAGCGTTGTCGGGTGGGGCGTCATTGTCGCCGCCCGCGTCCTCGCTGCTGCCGTCCTTGTCGACACCGGCGCCTTCGTCGCTGCTGTCCGACCAGTCCAGCAGCGGATTGCTCTCCACCGCCTGGGCGATTTCCAGCTCCAGCTCGGTCGTGGACATCTGCAGCAGCTTGATCGCCTGCTGCAGCTGGGGCGTAAGCACCAGCTGCTGTCCCAACGATGTCTGCAGCCGAGTCTTCATGCCTGTGCCGAACGGAAGGGAGAGGGCCCGGCGGCCGCGGTTACAGCTTGAAGGAATCCCCAAGGTAGACGCGACGCACGTCGGCATTGTCCAGGATCGCCTCGGGCGAGCCCTGGGCCAGTACGGTGCCCTCTGCGAGGATATACGCGCGGTCGCAGATTCCCAAGGTCTCGCGCACGTTGTGGTCGGTGATCAGCACACCGATGCCGCGTTGCTTGAGATGGGTGACGATGCGCTGGATTTCACCGACCGAGATCGGGTCGACACCGGCGAAGGGTTCGTCGAGCAGGATCAGCCGCGGTTTGGCGGCCAGTGCACGGGCGATCTCGCAGCGACGGCGCTCACCACCGGACAGGCTGGCGCCGAGCTGTTCGGAAACATGCCCAAGCTGCAGTTCGTCGAGCAGGCTGTTCAGTTCGCGCTCGCGGCCCGCCGAATCCAGGTCCTCGCGCAGTTCCAGCACCAGGCGCAGGTTGTCGGCCACGGTCAGCTTGCGGAACACCGASGSTTCCTGCGGCAGGTAGCCCACGCCCTGCTTGGCGCGGGTGTACATCGGATCGCCGGTGATGTCCTTGCCGTCCAGCACGATGCTGCCGGCATCGGCACCGACCAGGCCGACGATCATGTAGAAGCAGGTGGTCTTGCCGGCACCGTTGGGACCGAGCAGGCCAACCACTTCACCGGCGTCCAGGGTCAGCCCGAAGTCCTTGACGACTTCGCGCTGCTTGTAGCGTTTGCGCAGGCCAGTTG
>NZ_JBFTNR010000629.1:0-2461 GCF_056665995.1 Stenotrophomonas sp. 05L44_2 | reverse complement strand
ACAATACACGCTTGCACCGGGGAGATCGCAATGGACTGGGTAGAACGTGCACGCATGCTGGCGGTGGAGGCCCATGCCGACCAGGTCGACAAGGCAGGGCACCCCTACATCGGCCACGTTGGCCGGGTGGCCGCTGCCGTGCGCGGCGATGATGAAGCAGAGGCGGTGGCCTGGCTGCATGATGTGATCGAGGACTGCCCGGCCTTCGCTGGGCAGGTGCAGGCCTTTCCCGCCCCGTTGCAGGACGCGGTCCGGCTGCTGAGCCGGACGCCTGCGGCGGATGCCGACACGTACTACGCACGAATTTCGGCGGATCCGCTGGCACTGAAGGTCAAGCTGGCCGACATCGCCGACAATGCCGATGAAGCGCGGCTGGCATCGCTGGATGCCGCCACCGCCGAGCGCCTGCGTGACAAATACCGACGGGCCTTGGCGGCGCTTGGCCAGCAGGCCACGCCGGCAGCACCACCCATCGAACACTGATTTACCCCCAGCCCGGCTGATGCCTGTTGCGGTGCAGCAGTACAATGGGGCGCCTCCCCGCCCCTTTGCGCCCCCGAATGAGCCCCAACTCCCCTCTGGCCGCTCGGCTGACGCCGCGCCAGCGTACCCTGATCATCCTCGCCCTGTCGTTGGGCGGCTTCGCCATCGGCACCAGTGAATTCGCCAGCATGGGCCTGATGCTGGAGATCAGCCGCGGCCTGTCGATCAGCGAGACGCAGGTCGGCCACCTGATCAGCGCATACGCCATCGGCGTGGTGGTGGGCGCTCCGATCCTGGCCTTCGTCGGCGCCAGCTTCCCGCGCCGCAAGCTGCTGCTGGCGTTGATGGGGTTCTATGCCGTCGGCAATCTGGCCAGCGCGTTGGCGCCGAACTACGGCACGATGCTGGTGGCGCGCTTCGTCGCTGGCCTGCCGCATGGCGCCTACTTCGGGGTGGCGATGCTGGTGGCGGCAGCGATCAGTCCGGCCGGCCAGCGCGGCCAAGCAATGTCGCGCGTGCTGTTGGGGCTGTCGGTGGCGATCCTGATCGGCAATCCGCTGACCACCTGGCTGGGCCAGCAGCTGAGCTGGCGTACCGCCTTCGCCCTGGTCAGCGTGTTGGCCATCGCCACAGTGGCGATGATCGCGCGCTTCCTGCTACCCGATCCGGATGAGGTGCGGACCTCGCCGATGCGCGAGCTGCGCGCATTCAACACCCCCCAGGTATGGCTGGCGCTGTCTATCGGTGCGGTGGGCTTTGCCGGCATGTTCTGCGTGTTCACCTACCTGGCACCGACACTCGTGCAGGTGACCGGCGTGGCCGAGTCGTGGATGCCGCTGGCAGTAGGCGTGTTCGGCATCGGTGCGATCATCGGCAACATCGCTGGTGGCTGGCTGGTCGACAAATTCCACTTCAAGGCCGCCGCCGTGGTGCTGGTGTGGTCGATCGTGATGCTGCTGCTGTACCCGCTTGCTGCAGAATCGGTGTGGACCATCGGCCCGATGATCATCACCGTGGGCACGATGGGCGCCCTGGCTGCGGTGTTGCAGACGCGCCTGATGGACGTGGCCGGCGAGGCGCAGACCCTGGCCGCCGCCTCCAACCATGCGGCGTTCAATACCGCCAATGCGCTCGGCCCGTGGCTGGGCGGCATGGCGATCAGCGCCGGCTTCAGCCCGGCCACCACCGGTTACGTAGGTGCGGCGACGGCGGTCGGCGGCCTGCTGCTGTGGTGCGTGTCGGTGATGCTGGAGAAGCGCAGGATTGCCATCGCCGGCAGCCGCTGAACTGCGCACGGTTCGTCAGCCGTCGCCCAGGCGACGGTGTTGCCCTGGAGGCAACAGGCAGCACCACGCTGGCAGCGGCTGCACACCGCACCTACCGCAGGCAATAGCTGAAGCGTTCGTCCAGTGCCATGGCCTCATCCTGGCGCTGCACCCGCTCAAGTACGTCGACGATCTGCTGGAAGCGAGGCCCCAGCGCCTCTCTGGAAACCTGATGGCCGTTCCAGGTCAGCTGCAGCGGGCGCTCGACGCTGGCACTCAGCAGATCCCAGAGGGCGTCGAGATTGTTCCCATAACCGCGCTCGACACCCAGTGCGAGCGCCAGCGTCTCGTGGAATGCCCGCTCGCTGTGGATGCGGTTGCCGTCCAGTTCGATGTCCATTGCGAGCTACTCCGTTGCCAGCGGCGAGTGGAAATTCAAACTGCATGCTATCCCAGCCGCATGCGCAGTCCTGAAGCGTAGCAGCGGACCTCGTTGACTTCGCCACCGCGCTGGCCTGACAGCCTCATCACGGTGGGAAAACGAGGATGGAGACACCTGTCTGCAACCGAGAACACCATGCCGGACACCGGCCACTTCGCCATCCATGCCTTCGAGGCCGCGTTCAATATTTCCGGCGACGTGGAGCGAATCATTTCGCTTACCGTGTCATGCCGTCATTGTGCGGAAATCACCTGCGCCCAGGATGCAAACC
>NZ_JBFTNR010000628.1:0-2465 GCF_056665995.1 Stenotrophomonas sp. 05L44_2 | reverse complement strand
ACAACAACCTGCTGCCGTCGCTGAACGCCACCTTCAAGCTGAGCGAAGACCAGCGCCTGAGGTTCTCCGCCAGCCGCACGCTGGGCCGGCCGACGCCCAGCAACATCGCCCAGGCCACCAGCACCAGCTGCGGCGACGACGAGCTGGGCGGAGGCTTCTGCACCATCAAGCAGGGCAATGCCTCGCTGCAGCCGCGCCGCTCGACCAACCTCGATCTTGCCTGGGACCTGTACTTCAACGGCAACAACGGCCTGGTCTCGGTGGCGTTGTTCGACAAGGTCATCAAGGACGACATCTACACCCTGACCACGTTCGAGAACGTCGGCGACATCCGCTACCGGATCACCCAGCCGATGAACACCGATGAGTCGACGCTGTGCGGTGTCGAGTTCGCGGTAGCCAACCGCAACCTGCAGTGGGGCCGCCACCGCTTCGACATGTACCTCAATGCCACCCGCCTGGACGGGCAGACCAACTACCGCATCAGCGACGGCAGCGAGCGCCGCCTGGACCGCCTGCTGTACCAGCCGGACTGGTCGGTGAACGGCTCGGTGATCTGGCGCATGCCATGGAAGAGCTCGCAGCTGCGCGTATCCGGCACCTACCGCAGCCGGATGCTGGTCGACTTCGGCGATACCCAGTGGCTGGATTCGTACTACGACCCGTACATGACCTTCAACCTGGCCTTCAGCCACAAGGTCAGCAAGCACGTGACGCTGAAGTACGAGGCCAAGAACCTGTTCAACACCCAGCCGACCTACAGCACCGGTCCGAACGGGCGCTTCCGCACCGAGATCGATGACTACGGCCGCTTTTTCTACTTCCACATCATCTACAACTGAAGGCGACCGTCTTGGATACGATCAATCGCAGGCGCTTCCTTGCCCTGTCCGGACTTTCCGCATTGGGTGCGTGGGCCGGAACGGCCCGCGCGCTGGCCGCGCAGAACGATGTGGCAGCGCTGAATCCGCGCAATCTGCTCGCATCGCCGCGCTTTGCCAGTACACCGTTCACTCTCGGCGTGGCGTCGGGTGATCCGTCGGCCGACGGCGTGGTGCTGTGGACGCGGCTGGCCACCGAGCCACTGGTGTTCGGCGGCGGCATGCCAACCCGGCCGATGGCGGTGGCATGGCAGCTGGCCGCCGACGAGAGCATGCGCACCGTGGTGCGGCAGGGCACCGCCCTGGCCCACCCCGAGCTCGGCCACGCGCTGCACGTGGAACTGGACGGCCTGCTGCCGGGGCGGCCGTACTGGTACCGCTTCACCGTGGGAGGCCATGCCAGTGCGATTGGCCGCACCCGCACCCTGCCTGCGGCCAACGCGCGGGTCGACCGCGTGCGCTTCGCGGTGGCCGGTTGCCAGCACTACGAGGAGGGGCACTACAGTGCATGGCGGCACATTGCCGAGGAGCCGCTCGACTTCGTGTTCCATTACGGCGATTACATCTACGAGGGCGAAAGCCAGCCTGGCGTGCGCAGGATGAACGGCCAGCCGTTCACCAACCTGCGCAACCATGTTGGCCCGCAGACCTACACGCTCGACGACTATCGCCGGCGCTACGCGCAGTACAGGACCGATACGGACCTGCAGGCCGCGCACGCCGCGTCGCCGTGGTTCGTCACGTTCGATGACCACGAAGTGGACAACAACTGGGCCGGCGCCGAGGACCAGGACGGCACGCCCAGTGAAGTGTTCCTGCTGCGCCGCGCACAGGCATTCCAGGCGTACTACGAGAACATGCCGYTGCGYGCTTCGTCGTTCCCGCGCGAYGGYCATATGCAGATGTWCCGKCGCGCGCGCTAYGGCACGYTGCTGGACCTGCACCTGCTCGATACCCGCCAGTACCGCAGCAAGCAGGTGGACATCGCGCAGCGCGGGCAGGTGGAATCTCCCGAACGCAGCATTGTTGGCGCAAAGCAGGAGCAATGGCTGTTCGACGGCCTGGCCGATGCCGCACCACGCTGGCACACCATCGCCCACCAGGTTTCGCTGGGCAACTACCTGCGCGAGAAGGACGGCGTGGTGCAGGCCTCCGACGACCAGTGGTCCGGTTATCTGTCCAGCCGCCGCCGCCTGCTCGATCACATCCAGAAGGTGGGCTTCGGCAACGTGGTAACCGCCTGTGGCGATGCGCACCGCCACTATGCCAGCGACCTGGTGCAGGACAATGCCGATTCCGGGGTGATTTCCAGTGAGTTCCTGGCCACTTCGATCACGTCGGGCGCGGACGGGCAGGGCGTGGATGCCTATGCAGAGAACCAGCTGCGGCACAGTCCGCACCTGAAGGCGACGACGGACAAGCGTGGTTATGTGCTGTGCGACGTCACCCGTGATGCCTGGATCGGTGACATGAAGACGCTCGATACCGTCATGCAGCCAAACGGCGCGCTGCAGAGCTGGAAGCGCTATGCCGTGGAGCACGGCCGGCCGGGGTTGCAGGAGGCCTGAGCGGGATGTCCCACCC
>NZ_JBFTNR010000627.1:0-2466 GCF_056665995.1 Stenotrophomonas sp. 05L44_2 | reverse complement strand
GTCCAGGTGTACATGGGTGACGAACAGCGCCTGCGGCATATGCCCGTAATGGGCCTTGAAGGCAGTCAGGCCTTCGCCGCCGCAGTCGATGGTCAGCCAGGGCCGACCATCGCGCTCGATCACCGACATCGGCGAACCCAGCTCGACCGCCGACGCATTGCCGACGCCGAGGAAACGCAACGACCAGTCCATCAGGTGCCCCGGTTCCAGGCCATGTCATAGGCGCGGCGCAGGCGCGCGTAGTCTTTTTCCACGTCTTCCACGCTGCGCTCACCGCGCAGCTTGATCAGCGAGCGCAGCAGGCGCTTGAGATTGCGCTCGCGCCAGGCCGTGGCCGGGATGCGGATCACCCCGCGATCGAAGTCGATCAGCCAGCCATGGCCGTTGCCATCGAACAGGATGTTGTGCGCATTGAGATCGGCATGGTCCAGCCCGGCACGGTGGAAGCGCGCGATCATCCGCCCGGTTTCCTCCCACGGCGCCCCGCGCCCGGCCACCAGTGCGCGGTCGGCCAGCGAGCGCACCCCTTCGATCCGTTCCATCAGGATCGCGGCGCGGTAGCGCAGGCCTTCACGCATGTAGAAGGCGGCAATCGGCCTGGGCACCGGCAGCTTCTTCTCGCGCAGCGCGCGCATCAGCCGGAATTCGGCAAAGCTGCGGGTCCGGTCCGCCCCCCGCCAGATGTACTGGTCGTGGCTGATCCGGGCCGCGAGCCCACCGCGCAGGTAGTGCCGCAGTACGCTGGCGCCGAACGGCGCATCCACGAACCAGGCGCTGCCACGGCCGCCCTCACCCACCGGCCGGGCCTTGCCGGCCCAGTGCTGTGGCGAGAACAGACCGATGTCGGCTTGCCGCAGCCGCTCGCGGTCGAACAGAATGGCCCCGATGCCGCGACCCTCGCGGCATGGCGTCAGCGCTTCATTGGCGTCGAATGCGACCATTCCTTTGAGTCTAACAACACATGGCATCAGCGTCCTCCTCCTTGTGTCTTCTGCGCCTGTCCGCTCTTGGCGATGTGACCCACGTAGTGCCGCTGGTGCGCACCCTGCAGGCCGCGCGCCCGGACACGCCGATCCACTGGATCATCGACAAGGTCGGGCAGAAGCTGCTCGATGGCCTGCCGGGCGTCACCTTCCACGCCTACGACAAGAAGACCGGCATGGCCGGAGTGAAGGAGCTGCGCAAGCAGTTGCCGCCCGGGCGTTTCGAGGCCCTGCTGCAGATGCAGGTGGCGTTCCGCGCCAACGTGCTGTCCGCCTTCATTCCTGCCGAGCGCCGCATCGGGTACGACCGCAGCCGCTCCAAGGATCTGCACGGCCTCTTCATCAACGAACGCATCCCTGATCGCCCGGGCATCCATGTGCTCGATGCCATCGGCAGCTTCTGCGAGCCGCTGGGCCTGCGCCAGACCGATGTCAGCTGGGACCTGGCCGTGCCGCAGGCAGCCTATGACTGGGCCGCCGCGCAGTGGCAGGACGATGGCCGGCCGGTGCTGATGATCTCGCCCTGCTCCAGCCACGTGCGCCGCAACTGGTACGCCGACCGCTATGCCGAGGTCGCCAACCATGCCGTCACGCGCGGTTGGCGGATCGTGCTGTGCGGCGGCCGCAGCGAACTGGAGCGCAGCATGGCCGACGCCATCCAGGCCCAGCTGGATGTTCCGGCACTGGACCTGGTCGGCAAGGACACGCTCAAGCAGTTGCCGGCCCTGCTGGCCCGCGCCAATCTGGTGATGACCCCGGACTCTGGCCCGATGCACATTGCCAACGCAATGGGTACCAAGGTGCTGGGCCTGCATGCGGCCAGCAACCCGAACCGCAGCGGCCCGTATTCGGACCGCCGCTACTGCGCGGACCGCTACGACGACGCGGCGCGCAAGTATCTGGGCAAGCAGGCAGCCGACCTCAAGTGGGGCACCAAGATCGAATTCGACGATGTGATGGAACTGATCACCGTCGAGGACGGCATTGCCGCGTTCGAGCGTTACGTCGCCGACCATCTGGGATGAGTGGCACGCCGGGCAGCTGAGCGCTGTCTACTGGGTGCGGACCTTGGTCCGCACCGTCCCGCAACCCGGGAGATCCATCCACGCATGGCGTGGATCTACTGCGTCGGGCCGCCCGGGATTACGCGCGCTGCGTGTAATCCTGGTAGGACTTCTCTTCCACGTACGCCGAACCCAGCGCTAGGTTGATCGCCTTCTTGATGCGTGCGCGTTCGTCGTTGCGCAGGTACACGCTGCGCGCCAGGTCGATGAACCCCTGATCGAATGCGTGCGCCTTGTCCTTCAGGCGGATGTCGTCCTCGATCTCCCACAGCTGCTCGTTGACCGCCTTCAGCTCGGCGCGCAGCTTGGCGATGTCCTTCACTGCCGCCGGGTGCGCCATCCACGTGGTTTCCAGCGCGGACAGCTCCTTGCGTACGTTGGCCAGCTTGCCTTCGTCACTGATGCGCTCGGACTTGATC
>NZ_JBFTNR010000626.1:0-2478 GCF_056665995.1 Stenotrophomonas sp. 05L44_2 | reverse complement strand
CGCCTGGTGCAGCCGCGTGGACTTCACGTACTGCATCGGCGAGGTACCGGTAATGCTGCGGAAGTGATCATGGAACGTGGCCACGCTCATCTCCGCCTGCGCTGCCAGCGCATCCACATCCAGCGCCGTCGAATAGGCCGCGTGGATATGCCGCAGCACCTTGCCGATGCGGCCGAAGCGCCCGCGCATCGCCAGCGCCTCGCGCAGCGCCCCACCCTGTGCGCCGGTCAGCACCCGGAAATACAGCTCGCGCACCAGCGAGGGCCCCAGCACGTCGGCCTCCAATGGATCGGCCAGCGCTTCCAGCAATCGCAGCACCGTGGCCTGCATCGCAGGCTGCATCGGGCTGGACATCATGCTTCTTGCCGGCGCTTCGGTGCTGGCGGTGCGCTCGCCCAGTTCCATCAGCAGATCTGCGGCCAGCTGCAGATCAAGATGCAGGTAGATCGCCAGCAGCGGCGCCTCGGCCGTGGCCTCGGTTTCCATGGTGAAGGGCACCGGCACCGACACCGCCAGGTAGTGCTGCGCGTCGTACTGGTAGACCTGCCCGCCCAGATAGCCACGCTTCACGCCCTGGCAGACGATCACGATGCCGGGGTCGTACAGCACCGGCGTGCGCGCCAAGGGACGGTTGGAGCGCAGCAGCCGCACCCCAGGCACCGCCGTCAGCGTGTAGCCCTCGTCCACGGCCAGCGCCTGCAGCAGGCCGACCATGCGCGCCTGTGCGGGATGTTGCAGCGGATCATCGGCCGACCGCATCGGGCGCCCCAGAGGAATAGGCAAGAAAGCCCGAAGCTTAGGCCTGGGCGGCCGCGCACTCAATCACTAACGTGCAACTCCCCAGCCACGAGCCCTCAGCCATGACCGAATCCCGCCTCCTCCTCATCACCGGCGTCAGCAGCGGCTTCGGCCGGGCCCTGGCCCAGCAGGCCCTGCTGGCCGGCCATCGCGTGGTCGGCACCGTGCGCAGCGAATCGGCCCGCCAGCAATTTGCAGCCCTCGCACCCGGTCGCGCCTTCGGCCGCCTGCTGGACGTCACCGACGCCGCAGCCATCGATGCACTGGTGGCCACCGTCGAAGCCGACATCGGCGCCATCGACGTGCTGGTCAACAACGCCGGCTACGGCCACGAAGGCATCCTCGAAGAATCGACGCTGGACGAACTGCGCCATCAGTTCGAAGTGAACGTGTTCGGTCCCGCCGCGCTGATCAAAGCCGTGCTGCCGCACATGCGCGCGCGCCGCCGCGGTCACATCCTCAACATCACCTCCATGGGCGGCTTCATCACCTTACCGGGCATCGCCTGGTACTGCGGCAGCAAGTTTGCGCTGGAAGGCATCAGCGAGGTGCTGGGCAAGGAAGTGGCGCCGTTCGGCATCCATGTGACCGCGATCGCGCCGGGCTCGTTCCGCACCGATTGGGCTGGCCGTTCGATGGTGCGGGCCTCGCGCAGCATCGGCGACTACGACGCGCTGTTCGACCCGATCCGCAGCGCACGCGAGGAAAAGAGCGGCCATCAGCTGGGCGACCCGATCAAGGCCGCGCAAGCCATGCTGCAGGTGATCGACACCCCCAACCCACCCACGCATCTGCTGTTGGGCAGCGACGCCCTGCACTTGGTACGCGGCAAGCTGGCTGCCATGACAGAACGCATCGATGCCTGGGAGCGCCTCAGCCGCTCCACCGACAACGCGGCGCTACCTACGCCCCGCTGCCTCAATCGTCCTGCACCAGCTTGAACTCGCGTAGCAGCCCACCAATCTGGGTCTTGTCCAGCTTGTTCATCAGCAGGTTGCGCAGGAACGCCGGCCCCGGAATGTCCAGTTCCTTGCCATCGCGAAGACGCCCGGTCGCTGCCAGCAGCGTGCGCACGTCGTAGGTGGAATTGAACACCTCCGGCACGCCGCGCTCGATGCCCAGCAGCGTGTACACCGCTTCCATCGGCGTGCGCACCGAATACTCGGTGGTGAAGATGCAGTCGCGCTGCTTCGATTCGGCGAACTGGCCGATGAAGGCGAAGTTCACCGCGCCCTCCGGCACCACGTCCGGGCGATCACCGGCCTGGCGCGGCATGAAGAACGCGGTGATGTACGGCATCATCACCGGCACTGTCTTCGCCCCGGTCGCCGCCAGCTCGTCGATCTCCTCCACCGGCACACCCAGGTGGTACAGCCATTCGCGGGTGATCTCCTCGCCGGTGCAGTCCTGCATCGGCTTGTTCACGTAATCGCCCGGCGTATCCACGAACAGCGAATACACCCACACCACGATCTGGTCCTTCGGCTGGTTCTTGAAGTGCGGCTGGCGGTTCACCGTCCAGCTCATCAGCCAGCGCGAGTCGCGCACGCTCACGATGCCGCCGGTCACCACCTTGCCGCTGAACGGATCGCGCTTGGCAATCTTCTCGATGTACGCCGGAATGCGCGCGTCCAACGTGGTTACCGTCGCCGATTCCCACTTGGTTTCCGGTATATGCGC
>NZ_JBFTNR010000625.1:0-2480 GCF_056665995.1 Stenotrophomonas sp. 05L44_2 | reverse complement strand
GAGTAGATGTCGTAGTAGAAGCCCTCGGCGATCACCGGGCCGATCACCATCTTCACGTCCGGATAGAGCTGCTTGACCGCGTGGCCGACCAGGTGGGCGCTGGAGTGGCGGATGATTTCCACGCCCTCCTCGTCCTTGGCGGTGATGATGCGCAGGGACGCATCGTGGTCGATGACGTCACTGGCATCGACCAGCACGCCATCCACCGAACCGGCGATGGTGGCCTTGGCCAGGCCGGCGCCGATCGACTGGGCGACGTCCATGACGCTGACGGGGTTTTCGAATTCGCGGCGGCTGCCGTCGGGAAGGGTAATCGTGATCATTGCAATGGCTTCATGCGGGGCCCGCCGTGGCGGGCTGGAAAGCGCTCCCGGGCTGTCGTCCGGGCAATAAAAAAGCGCCGCGAGGGCGCCTGGAATGCAGGGCCTTCGGGGCAGGTCAACAGTGGGCGGTGGTAGTGCTCATGTCGCACGCTCGGCCGGCGCAGTGCGCGGGCCACCTTGGTTCCAGGATGTGGTTGCCCGTGATCTTAAACCAGCGGCGGACAAAGCCCAAGCGGTGCCTGAATGGCGCTGGCTGGCGGCGTGAAAACGCAATGATTACCATGTCCGCGCAGCCCGCCCCGTGCCGGCCTGCCCGCTTCCCCCCAGGATCCTGCAATGCGCCACCCGCCCCGACCGGCGCCTGCCGGTCCCGCCCGTGCCCCGCGTTCACCGGCCGTATGCCGGGCCCGGAGCCCCCGATGATCACCGTTGGCCTGTCGACCCTGGGCTTCTGCAGCCTCGGCATGCTGTCGGCGATGTTCTCCGCGCTGGCCTTCTATGCCGCCTCCCCGCACTGCCGCTGGCCACGCCTGCGCCGTGCCGGGCGCCTGGGCCGGCAGATCGGCCTGGTCGCTGCAGTCGCTGCGCTGTGGCTGTGGATGGCCGAACTGGGCTTTGCCGCCGGCCTGGTGGCCATGCTGTGCACCTGGATGCTGGCCGCCATGCTGCTGCCGGCACTGGYCGCGTGGCACCGCCCCGATGTGGAGCCGCGCTGATGTGGTCGCGCGCACTGGCCGGCATCTTCGCCGGCTTCTTCCTTGCCGCTGCGGCGACCGGCCTGGTCGCATGGCTGCCGCCGGGGCCCTGGCAGAAAGCCCTGGTGCCGAGCCTGATCGCGTTCGTCCCGTTGTGGATGCTGGCCGCGCTGTGGGCCTTCAGTTTCCGCAGCCCGTTGCGCGCCTGGCTGACCCTGGCAGGTGGCGCGGCCCTGGGCTTTGCCGTACTCGGCCTGCTGCGCCTGGCCGGCGCAGTGCAATGAGATCGACCGCATGAAATTCAGTTCACAGACCCTGCGCACGTTCACCACCCTGCACACCTGGGTCGGCCTGGTTGCCGGCTTCGGGCTGTTCGTGGCGTTCTATGCCGGCGCACTGACCCTGTTCCACCACGACCTGCCGCTGTGGCAGACGCCTGGCGCGGCAACCGCATTGCCGGCCGGCCTGGATGACGCCCAGTACCTGCTCGACGACGTGCTGGCCACGCATGCGGAAGCGCGTCGCCACGTCGGCATGACCTTCCCGGGCGCCGATCATCCGCAGCCGCTGGCCTACTGGCAGGCCGAAGACGGCAGCTGGCGCTATGCATGGCCGGGACAGACCGGCGGCAGCCCGACGCCACCGCAGACCGGGCTGGCCGAACTGGTCAACGAACTGCATTACAGTTTGGGCCTGCCGGTGGCCGGGATCTACGTGATGGGCATCGTCAGCCTGCTGTACGGCATGGCCCTGCTCAGCGGGCTGGTGATCCACCTGCCCAAGCTGCTGGGCGATCTGTTCGCGCTGCGCCCGGGCCGCAATCTAAAGCAGCAGTGGCAGGACGCGCACAACGTGATCGGCGTGCTCAGCCTGCCGTTCCACCTGATGTTCGCGGTGACCGGCGCCCTGCTCTGCCTGGTGTTCATGCAGATGGCGGTACTCGATCCCCTGATCTACGACGGCAAGGCGCTGCAGGCGGTACCGACGGCAATGGATACCGCGCCGCTGCGCGAAGCCAGTGGCATCCCTGCCGCACCGGGCAGCCTGCGCGAACTGCACGCGCGGGCGCTGGAAGTGGCCCGCGCGCAGGGCGTGGCCAACTTCGAACCGGCCTACCTGAAACTGGCCAATGGCGGTGATGCCAACGCGACCATCGAAATCACCGGCGAGGCCAGCGGTACGCTTGGCCCGCTCGGCGCTGTCGCGCTGGATGTCGAAAGCGGCCGCGTGCTGGCCAGCCAGCTGCCCGGCCAGCGCGATGCCAATCACGCCACGCTCAGTGCCGCCTACGCCCTGCATTTCGGCGAGTTCGGCAACGGCGTGGTGGTCTGGCTGTACTTCCTGCTGGGCCTCGGCGGCGCCTTCCTGTTCTATTCGGGCAACCTGCTGTGGATCGAGTCGCGTCGCAAGCGCCGTCAGCCGCAGCAGTCGCGCGCGGCCGTCAACATGGCGCGGGCCACGG
>NZ_JBFTNR010000624.1:0-2487 GCF_056665995.1 Stenotrophomonas sp. 05L44_2 | reverse complement strand
GACACCATCGAAGCGGCGATCGACGCTGGTGGCTTCCCGGCCGAACTGTTCGGCAAGAATGCCGAAGCGGTGCTGTCGGGAATCGAGGGCGTGCAGATCCTGGCCTGTGGTACCAGTTACTACTCGGGCCTGACCGCGCGCTACTGGATCGAGGCCATCGCCGGCCTGCCGTGCAGCGTGGAGATCRCCAGCGAATACCGCTATCGCGCCGCGTATGCCAATCCCAAGCACCTGATCGTGACCATCTCCCAGTCCGGCGAAACGCTGGATACGATGGAAGCGCTGAAGTACGCCAAATCGCTGGGACACACGCACACGCTGTCGATCTGCAACGTGCCGGAAAGCGCGATTCCGCGCGCCAGCGAACTGGTCTGCTACACCCGTGCCGGCGCCGAGATYGGCGTGGCCTCGACCAAGGCGTTCACCACCCAGCTGGCCGCGCTGTTCCAGCTGACCGTGGTGCTGGGCAAGCTGCATGGCCGCGTTGATGCCGCACAGGAAGCGGACTACCTGGAGCAGCTGCGTTTCCTGCCGGGCAGCGTGCAGCATGCGTTGAACATGGAACCGCAGATCGCCGCATGGGCCGAGCGTTTCGCACGCAAGAGCAGTGCGCTGTTCCTCGGYCGYGGCCTGCAYTAYCCGATCGCSCTGGAAGGCGCGCTCAAGCTGAAGGAAATCTCGTACATCCACGCCGAGGCCTACCCGGCCGGCGAGCTCAAGCACGGGCCGCTGGCGCTGGTGGACGAGGACATGCCGGTGGTGGTGATCGCACCCAACGACAGCCTGCTGGAGAAGGTCAAGTCCAACATGCAGGAAGTGCGCGCGCGYGGCGGCGAGCTGTTCGTGTTCGCCGACCAGGACAGCAACTTCAACGCGTCCGAAGGCGTGCACGTGATCCGCACCCCGCGCCATGCCGGCGTGCTCAGCCCGGTGGTGCACACCATCCCGGTGCAGCTGCTGGCGTACCACACCGCGCTGGCGCGCGGCACCGACGTGGACAAGCCGCGTAACCTGGCCAAGAGCGTTACGGTGGAGTAACACTCGGATCCATTGGATGCTGCATGCGAAAGGGGCCCACGTGGCCCCTTTTGTTTACGACGCTGGCGCTGCCAAGTGGGACAGCTGCCGGGTTTTCTGTCCGCAGTCGGCAGCAGGCAATCAATCTTTAATGCGCGACATCGCCTGTATTCAGCGGCGGTTTCAGCCGCGGTGCCATTCTCTGGATCGTCAGTTGGTTCCTACGACGAACTGTCCCATCGATGCCGCTAGTGACCGATGGTCGCAGTCGTAGAATCGAGTTGACCGAGAGCCGGGTTGAGCCGTTGAACCCCCTCGTTCGTGTTGCAGCACGACGTCTGCCGATCCATTCCAAGCGGCAGGTGGGTGCGCCAGACGTGCACTGAAAGGTCTGTTCCCGGGGAGGGGGCGAATCGGCAGAGCACACTTTTTTGACTTGAGTGACCTGCACCAGGAAACAAGAATGAACGTCCGCGAGCTCCTGCAATCCAAGAAAGAAGCTGTCATCACCATCGACACGGAAGACACGATCGGTGCCGCCGCGCACAAGATGAGCGCGAATAAAATCGCCGCACTGGTAGTGATGAAGGATGATGCGCCGGTCGGCATCATTTCCGAAAAGGACATCGTCCGCAGCCTGGCCGATGATGGCCCGCAGGCCGGTCGCCGGGTGATTTCCAGCCTGCCGTCCACCGGCCTGGAAGGCATTGCGCCGGATGCCACGTTGAAGCAGGCCATGTCCCTGATGACCTAYTCGCGTCGCCGCCACCTGATGGTCACCGACGGCAGCAAGCTGGTCGGCATCCTCAGCCTGGGTGACATCGTGAAGAACCTGCTGGGCGAGCTGGAGCTGGAAAAGGCCGTGTTGCAGGACATCTACATGGCGGCCCACTGAGGCCTGCGCTGTGTGATGAAACGAAGCCGGGCATTGCCCGGCTTCTTCGTAGGTAGCGCCGGGCCATGCCCGGCGAGCGCGTAGCGCAGGAATCAGAAGCTGACCTTCACCGAATCGGCGCTGTAGTTCGCCGGGCCGTGGTAGACGACCTCGATGTTGTTGCCATCCGGATCGAGCACGAAGGCGCCGTAGTAGCCGGGATGGTACGGGCGCTCGCCGGGCGCGCCGTTGTCCTTGCCGCCAGCCGCCAGCGCAGCGCTGTGGAAAGCATCGACGGTGGCGGTATCGCGTGCCTGGAACGCCAGATGGTGGCGACCGGTCAACTGGCCGGCAGCGGCCTCGCTGCTGGCGCTGGAAATGAACAGTTCGTCGGCCCAGAAGTAGTCATCGCCTTCGCCGGCCACCGGGATGCCGATCGTGTCGAACACCGCCTGGTAGAAGCGGCGGCTGGCGGCCAGATCGCGTACGACCAGCTGGATGTGGTCGATCAATCGCCCACGGTGCAGTTCCATCGTTTCCATACGAACCTCGCAAAAAAGGGGGACGGAGTCGGTAGCGCCGGGCCGGGCCCGGCG
>NZ_JBFTNR010000623.1:0-2492 GCF_056665995.1 Stenotrophomonas sp. 05L44_2 | reverse complement strand
GGCCTGCAGCAGGCCGAGGGCGCCAGCCAGGTCGGCACCGGCGGAGAAGGGCTCCTTCTGCTGCCAGATCACCAGGCCCTGGAAATCCTTCTCGGCGCGGGTGACGCATTCCTGCAGGCCATCCAGCACGTGGTCGGACACGGTGTTCATCTTGGTCTTGAAGCTGACCACGGCGATGCCATCGCCGTCGTGCCACATGCGCAGGCCGTCATTCTCGAACACGGTCTCGCCCGGCGCGAACTTCTCGCCCAGCAGCGGATCGGGGAAGCGCTGGCGCTGGTAKACCGGCAGCGACGAACGCGGCAGCTTGGCGTTGCGCGACGGGCTGTAGCTGCCCTCGGCGGCATGCACGCCATCGCGGCCATCGAACACCCAGTCCGGCAGCGGGGCGTTGCTCATGCTCTTGCCGGCGACGATGTCATCGGCAATCCACTGCGCCACCTGCTTCCAGCCSGCAGCCTGCCAGGTTTCGAACGGGCCYWGCGACCAGCCRWAGCCCCAGCGSATGGCCAGATCGACGTCGCGCGCGGTCTCGGCGATGTCGGCCAGGTGGTAGGCGCTGTAGTGGAACAGGTCGCGGAAGGTCGCCCACAGGAAGTGCGCCTGCGGGTGCTGGCTCTCGCGCAGCTTGGCGAACTTCTCGGCCGGGTTCTTGATCTTCAGGATCTCGACCACTTCCGGTGCGGCGGCGCGGTCAGCCGGACGGTAGTCCTGCTTTTCCAGGTCCAGCACCACGATGTCCTTGCCGACCTTGCGGAAGATGCCGGCGCCGGTCTTCTGGCCCAGTGCGCCCTTGGCAATCAGCGCATCCAGCCACTTCGGCGACTTGAAGAACTCATGCCACGGGTCGTTGGGCAGGGTATCGCCCATGGTCTTGATGACGTGGGCCATGGTGTCCAGGCCGACCACGTCGGAGGTGCGGTAGGTGGCGGACTTCGGGCGGCCGACCAGCGGGCCGGTCAGGCCGTCCACTTCGTCGAAGCCCAGGCCGAATTCCTGGGTGTGGTGGATGGTGGACAGGATCGAGAACACGCCGATGCGGTTGCCGATGAAGTTCGGGGTGTCCTTGGCGTACACCACGCCCTTGCCCAGGGTGGTGACCAGGAACGCTTCCAGGCCTTCCAGCACGCTGGCGTCGGTGGTGGTGGCCGGGATCAGCTCGGCCAGGTGCATGTAGCGCGGCGGGTTGAAGAAATGCACGCCGCAGAAGCGGTGGCGCAGCTGTTCGGGCAGCACGTCGGCCAGCTTGTTGATGCCCAGGCCCGAGGTGTTGGAGGCCAGCACGGCGTGGTCGGCCACGAACGGGGCGATCTTCTTGTACAGGTCCTGCTTCCAGTCCATGCGYTCGGCRATSGCCTCGATGAYCAGRTCGCAGTCCTTCAGCTGTTCCAGGCCGGTCTCGTAGTTGGCCGGGGTGATGGCTTCGGCCAGCGACTTGCTGGCCAGCGGCGCCGGGCTCAGCTTGCCGAGGTTGGCGATCGACTTCAGCACGATGCCATCGGCCGGACCTTCCTTGGCAGGCAGGTCGAACAGCACGGTGTCGACGCCGGCATTGGTGAGGTGGGCGGCGATCTGGGCACCCATGACGCCGGCACCCAGCACGGCGGCGCGGCGGACTAGCAGGGAATTGGACATGGTGTAGGGCCTTTGTTGGTCAGCAGTTACTGGGTGGAATCAATGGAGGCGGGCAGGGCGCTGCCGCTGCGGGCGGCGGCACGGAATCCGGCCTCGGCGAAATGGATCAGTTCATGGGCGGCATGGGCACGATGCGCCGTTTCGGTGACACCGGCAGGTCGCTTGATCAGCCCGAAATCGGCCATGGCATAGGTCAGCGAGCCAGCGAGGAAATCCAGGCGCCAATAGAGCTCTTCCTTGCTCAGGCCGGGCACGCAGGTGGCGATCGCCTTGCCGAACTCACGCAGCACGTGGCCGTAGTGGTCGGACAGGAACTTGCGCAGGTTGTCGTTCTTTTCAGCGTAGGCACGGGCGATCACGCGGACGAAGGCACCGCCGTTCTGACGGTCCTGGGCCAGCGCCAGGGCCGGCTCGACGAAGGCGGCGAGCACCGGCCGCAGTTGGCCGGGGTGTTCGTTGCGGGCACGCTCGAGCTGGGCCAGGCGGGCGCCGGTCATCTCGTCCATGCGGCGGCGGAACACCTCGTTGACCAGGTTTTCCTTGGAGCCGAAGTGGTAGTTGACCGCAGCGATGTTGACGTCGGCCTGGCTGGTGACCTGGCGCAGCGAGGTGCCGGCAAAGCCGTGCTGGGCGAACAGCTCCTCGGCGGCGCCGAGGATCCGGTCCTTGGTCGAGAAGTGGGCGGGCTTGGCCATCGGGCGGGCGGACCTTAATCAAACGATTGTTTGATACTAGAACCAGACGGTACCGTATGGCATTTTGCAGTGCAGCAAAAATGCTCGGGCTGGTCAGAATCCGCTCAGGTGGGTGAATGGGGGTAGTGTCGGCCGCTGGCCGGCAGCCCCGAGGTTGAATGG
>NZ_JBFTNR010000622.1:0-2505 GCF_056665995.1 Stenotrophomonas sp. 05L44_2 | reverse complement strand
TCCAGGTAGCGTGGCTCGAAGACCCGCAGGCCGATGGCCGCGCCCGGCAGCAGCGTCGTATGCAGCGGGAACAGCGGCAGCGAACCCTCACTGCTCATCGTGCCTGCAGCCCTGCAAGGAAGCGGCGCGGCGCGCCGTCGAAGCCGCCGTTGGACATGAACACCACATGGTCGCCGCTGCGCACGTCGGCCTGCAGCTGCGCCAACAGCGCATCGGTGTCGGCCACAGCATGCGCCTGTCCGCGCACCGCCGCGATCACCGCTGCCGCATCCCAGGCCAGCTCCGGGCGGTGCAGGAACACCACCTCATCGGCGAGTGCCAAGGACGGTGCCAGTGCTTGTGCGTGAGCGCCCAACCGCATCGAATTGCTGCGCGGCTCCATCGCCACCACGATGCGGGCATCACCGACCCTGGCACGCAGCCCTTCGAGGGTCGTCGCAATCGCGGTCGGGTGATGGGCGAAGTCGTCGTAGACGGTGATGCCATCGTGGTTGCCGATCACTTCCATGCGCCGCTTGACGCTGCGGAAGCGCGCCAGCGCCGGGATCACCTCGGCCGGCGCGACACCCACGRCGTGCGCAGCGGCCAGCGCAGCCAGGCCATTGAGCACATTGTGCCGGCCCAGCAGCGACCAGTGCACATCACCCAGCGCCTGCCCGCGATGATGGACGCGGAACGCGCTGCCATCGGCGGCCAACAGCTCGGCATGCCATTCCAGCGCGGGGTCGAAGCCGAAGCGTTCGACCGGGGTCCAGCAGCCCATCGCCAGCACTTCGGCCAGGTGCGCGTCTTCGCCATTGACGATCAGGCGGCCGCGCGCCGGCACGGTACGCACCAGGTGATGGAACTGGCGCTGGATCGCCGCCACGTCGGGGAAGATGTCGGCGTGGTCGTATTCAAGGTTGTTGAGGATCGCCACCAGCGGCCGGTAGTGCACGAACTTGCTGCGCTTGTCGAAGAASGCSGTGTCGTACTCGTCGGCTTCGACAACGAACTCGCGGCCCTGGCCCAAGCGGGCGGACACGCCGAAGTCCTCGGCCACGCCGCCGATCAGGAAGCCGGGGGAGCGACCGGCATTCTCCAGCAGCCAGGTCAGGATGGTGGTGGTGGTGGTTTTTCCATGGGTACCGGCCACGGCCAGGGTGTCACGGCCCGGCAGGACCTGCTCGGACAGCCACTGGGCGCCGGAAATGTAGCGCTGGCCTACGTCCAGGACCGCTTCGACGGCAGGATTGCCGCGCGACAGCGCGTTGCCGATCACCACCTGCCCGGTGCCCTCCGGCACGCTGTCGGCGCGGTAGCCCTGGTCCAGGGTGATGCCCAGCTGCTCGAGCTGGGTCGACATCGGCGGATAGATGGCCTGGTCGCTGCCACTGACCGTATGGCCCAGTTCCCGCGCCAGGGCGGCCACGCCACCCATGAAGGTGCCGGCGATTGCAAGGATATGTACGCTGCTCATGACCGGGGATTGTGACCGATCACGGCTGTATAGGGCCATTGTCAGCACCGGGGTAAGAGAACCCCTACAGCTGCTGTGAGAAAACTCCAGCCACATGTCAGGGAATTCCTGATAGCGATGTTCTGTGAACCCGGACACAATTCAGGATGCCAGCCGCAGTACCCGAACCGGTCCTACTCCCCAAGAGGCCATCCCCAAGGGAGCTCATGCTGTGGGGGCCCTGAGCAAGCCCTTTGCTGGCACCTATGAAACGAAACAGGCCTGATCCTCGCGGATCAGGCCTGTTTTTTTGCGCCTGCGGTGGCCGGCATAAACCGGCCACGAGGGTCAGCGCTTGATCGCCGCCAGGATGCGGGCTTCGATCTCGTCCAGTTCGCCGACGCCATCGACGCGGGCCAGGGTGCCCCGGCCGGCGTAGAAGTCCACCACCGGAGCAGTCTGCTCGGTGTAGACCTGCAGGCGCTTGCGCACCGATTCCGGATTGTCGTCGGCGCGGCCCTGCTCCTGCGCACGGCCGGCGATGCGCTCGACCAGCAGTTCGGTGGCCACGTCCAGCTGCACCACGGCATCCAGCGGCTGGCCGATCTCGGCCAGCATGCCGTCCAGCGCGTTGGCCTGGGCCACATTGCGCGGATAGCCGTCAAGAATGAAGCCCTTGGCGACATCGGCCTGGGCCAGGCGCGACTTCAGCATGCCCAGCAGGATCTCATCGGACACCAGGTTGCCGGCATCCATCACCGACTTGGCCTGCTTGCCCAGCTCCGAGCCGGCGGCAATTTCAGCGCGCAGCATGTCGCCGGTGGAAATGTGGGCGATCTCGAGCTTTTCCTTCAGGCGCGTCGCCTGTGTCCCCTTGCCCGAACCGGGCGGTCCCAACAGAACCAATCGCATTGACCTGACTCCAACGTGTTGAAAATAAAGAAGGTTCGCGCCCCGGACGGTCCGGTATCGCTGCACCGCAATAGCGCCACTTTAGCGCATCCGGGTAATGTCCCTGCAATGTCCCCTCCCCCGAACAGGTAGAAGCATGCGCAATGGCACCCTCC
>NZ_JBFTNR010000621.1:0-3145 GCF_056665995.1 Stenotrophomonas sp. 05L44_2 | reverse complement strand
CCTTCGAATGACTGTCAGTGTGTTTTTTTTGGATGAAGAATCAGTGCAGATGAAGATCGAGCCCACTTTCGGTAGTGCAGAGGGTGGCGCGGAGCGAGACGCAGACTCGGCCGCTGACGAGTCAAGTGAAAAGAGTGCGCTGGCGATTGTGGTTGGGGACCGGTTCTCCACCTATTGCCATTTCTGGAGGCTGGACGACGCAGCCGGCAGGGCGCCGAGACGGTGGCATTGGCCGGCGTTCCTGTTTTCATCATTGTGGTTCTTCTTCCGACGCATGCCTGTATGGGGCACGATCTGGTTCATCGTTCCGCCTTTGGCGATGACCACGTTCACTCAGATGGGTCTGCCATGGTTCGCGGTAGTCGTCTTCGTGGTCTGCCGCGTGCTTGCCGGAATTCTGGCGAATTCCCTGTACCTGTCTCATTGCCGGAGGATTGCCCGCAAGGTGCTTGCCGGGCATGGAGGCGCGCATCGGCGGCGTGCCGAACTGCAGAAGGCCGGTGGTGTCAGCTACACCGCTCTGGTGATCGCCTTGGCGGTAACGGCCTCACAGAACACCCTGATCAATCTGGCAGTTCGTTCGATGCCGAAGGCAGCGCCCAGGCAGTCTTCACTGCACCTGCCGGCGAACCGGCCGGACCCGGATCTCGAATATGCGGAGAGGGAGGTGTACCAGGAGGAGCTGCGTGCGATCGCGATGACGGCGTGGCCGGCGGGTGTTCCAATGGACAACAATGTCTGCATTGTCGAGCTACGTCTGACGCCACCGGGTACCGTGCTGGATGCCAATGTTCTGGAGCCTTGCACGTTGGACGAAGCACAGCGCGAGCAACTGCTCGTCGAAATCAGGCGTACCGATTTCACGGTCGAGGGGAAAATGCGGTTCTTCACCCGCCATACCGTCATCGGCTTGCGTGGCTGATTCCCGCCACGGGCCTGATTTCCTCACGGTGAGATTCTGCTTGAACGCGTTTATGTTAACGCGGCGTTGTTTCAATAACTGATCTTAAAGTTTCCCGCAGTCGTGCCGCCACCGATATAGGGCCACGATCAAGGGAATTGAGATGCTCGCCTTACGCAACCTCCGTGTGGGATCCCGGCTTTCTGCCGGCTTCGGTCTGCTGTTGCTGTTCATCCTGGCCATTGTCGGCCTGGTGTTGTACGGAAACCATTTGAAGTCCGCCCAGTTCGAGAAAGTGGTGGGCGTGAACATGGTCAAGATGCGGTTGTTGAACGACATGCTCGATACCAACAACGCGGTGCTGATGCATCGCCGCCTGATGGTGATCAAGCGCGGCGAGGAGTTCGACAAGGATTACCAGCGGGCGCAGGAACTGAGCCGCACCTACGATGGAATCTGGGACAAGTACGTCAAGATTCCCCGCGATCCCACCGGCGATACGCTGGTGGCGCAGATCGCGGCGGCACGCAAGGCCACCGACGTCTCCACTCAACAATTGCATGAGCGGATGAAGGCGGGCGACTACGACGGTGCAGCCACCGAGCTGCTGGCCGAGCACGGTCTGGCCACGGCCTGGAATGGAGCGATCTCCAGCCTGCTGCGGCACCAGGAAACCCTGACCGAACGCAGCCGTGAGGAATACCGCGCCACGGAAGCGTGGACGGGAACCCTGTCCATCGCCTTCGGTGTGCTCAGCCTGATTCTCGGCGCACTGGCCGCGTGGGCGATCACCCGCAGCCTGACCCGCCCCTTGGCGGGCGCGGTGAAGCTGGCCGATGGCATCGCCAACGGTCGCTTGGACAACGTCATCGATGCCTCGGGCAACGACGAGGTGACCCAGTTGCTGAAGTCCATGCAGCGCATGCAGGGGCAGCTGCAGGCGGTGATGGCCGCGCAGGGCGAGATGGCGCGGCAGCACGATGATGGCAGCCTGGGTTATCGCATGGACGAGAGCGCCTTCCCCGGCGACTACGGGCGCATGGTGCATGACACCAACGCGCTGGTGGGCTCGCACGTGCACGTGCAGAACCGCCTGATCGAGGTGATGAAGCACTACGCGCGCGGCGACCTGTCGGTGGACATGGATCGCCTGCCGGGCGAGAAGGCGGCGATCACCCAGGCCATGGACGAGACCAAATCGAGTCTGTCGGCCATCAACGGCGAGATCCGCCGGCTGGCCACAGCCGCGGCCGCAGGCGACTTCAGCCTGCGTGGCGACGAAACACGCTTCGAGCATGATTTCGGCGACATGGTGACCGGGCTGAACCGGTTGATGCAAACCACGGACGAGAACCTGGTGCAGGTGTCGAGCCTGCTGCAGGCGATCTCGCGCGGCGATCTGACAGTACGCATGCAGGGCGTGAAGCAGAACGCCGAACACGCGCGCCAGGCCAACCAGCTGGCGATCGGTGCACATGGGGTGGCTTCGCAGGGCGGCGAGGTGGTCGGCCAGGTGGTGACCACCATGAGCGCCATCGAAGCGTCGTCGAAGAAGATCGCCGAGATCATCAGCGTGATCGATGGCATCGCTTTCCAGACCAACATCCTGGCGCTCAACGCCGCCGTGGAGGCCGCGCGWGCGGGTGAGCAGGGCAGGGGCTTTGCGGTGGTGGCCAGCGAGGTGCGCACCTTGGCACAGCGCTCGGCGGGTGCGGCCAAGGAGATCAAGGGCCTGATCGAGGAGTCGGTGGGCAAGGTGTCCGACGGCTCGGCGCTGGTGCGTCAGGCCGGCACGACGATGGGCGAGATTGTCGCCTCGGTGCAGCGGGTGACCGACATCATGGCGGAGATCTCTGCAGCCTCGCAGGAGCAGAGCTCGGGCATCGAGCAGGTCAACCAGACCGTGATGCAGATGGACGAGACCACCCAGCAGAACGCCGCGCTGGTGGAAGAGGCCAGCGCTGCTGCGCGGTCGATGGAAGAACAGGCAAACCTGCTGGCCGAAGCGGTGTCGGTGTTCCGCACCGGCGCTTCGGTGGCGGCGGCAGCGGTCCGTCCGATGTTGGCAGCGGTCGCTGCAAGCGTGCCGCCGGTGCGTCGCGTGACCGGGGTGCCGCTGCGGAATGCCCCGTCGCTCGCTGCCAACACGGGTGGGTGGGAAGAGTTCTAAGCCGGGTGGGAGACGGCGCCCATCGCGAGGCTGGTCGCGATGGGCGCATTTTTGTTTCCTGAACCGATGATGGC
>NZ_JBFTNR010000620.1:0-2531 GCF_056665995.1 Stenotrophomonas sp. 05L44_2 | reverse complement strand
GTGTTGTTGAGCGTGGCCTGGAAGCCTTCGCCCATCGCCAGCATCGCGACCAGTACGCCGACCACGCCGGCGATGCCGACCACGATCACCGAGGAGGCACCCCAGCGTTGCGGCAGGCTGGCGATGCCGATGCGGGTGGCGGCCAGGGCCAGCCGGCCACTGCGGGTGAGCGCCAGCCACAGCCCCAGCAGCACCGCGATGGCAGCGACGCCGATCCACGGCAGGCTGATCCAAACCACCAGGCCAACGACCAGCAGCAGCACGGTCACCGCGTTCCCCAGCCACTTCTTGAGCTTGTTCATGTCGGTGTCCTCTTCAGCGGCCGGCGAGCGCGTCGACGATCTTCAGGCGCTTGGCGCGCAGTGCGGGCAGCAGCCCGACCACGATGCCGATCACCACGATCAGGACGATGCCCACCAGCCAGGTCGGCGTCGGTACGTGCGGCGGCAGCATGCCCATGCTCTTGGGGCTGATGGCCGGCAGGATCAGCGCCGCCAGGCCCATGCCGATCAGTCCACCGAGGCCGATCAGCAGCACCGATTCGACCATCACCAGGGTCAGCACCGTGYCGTCCTTGAAGCCCAGCGTCTTCAGCGTGGCCAGTTCCGGAACGCGCTCGCGCACCGCCTGGGCCATGGTGTTGCCGGTCAACAGCAGCAGGGTGAAGAACACCGCGCCCATGATCGAGGTGACGATCATGCCGATGTCGGCGAACTGTTTCACGAACGCCTGCTGGAACGCCGATTCGGTCTGGGTCTTGGTTTCGTGGTCGGAGTTGGCCGAGATCGCATCGATGGCCTGCGCCACTCTCGACGACTGCTCCGGGTTGTCCAGCGTCACCGTGTACCAGCTCACCTGGTTCTTGATGTAGTCGTTGGACTCATCGAAGTACTTCCAGTTCATCATCAACTGGCGTTCTTCATTGGCCGCCAGTGCGCGATCCTTCGAGCGATAGATGCCCTTCAGTTCCAGCGGCCAGTCGTTGCTRCCGCCACGCGGGAAGATGGTGGCCTGCAGCGGGATGGTGTCGCCGATCTTCCAGCCGAACTGCTTGGCCAGCGTCTCGCCGACGATCGCGCCGGTACGGGTCTGCTGCCAGTCCTGCAGCTGCGCCGGGTCGATCTGCAGCTCGCGGTAGACATCGAAGTAGTTGGGCGCCACCGAGAAGTTGGGGAAGAAGTTCTTCGGGTCCTGGTAGATGCCGCCGAACCACATGCCGTAGGTGACATCGCGCACGCCGCTGACCTGGCGGATCTGCGTTTCCAGGCGGATCGGCAGCGACTGGGTGATCGACAGGCGCGAAGCCACCACCAACCGGTTGGCACCTTCCACGCTGCCACCGGACGAGAACGCCACGCGCACCGAGTCGAGCATGCCGAACAGCAGGAACGCGGCCACCACCGACAGCAGGGTCAACAGGGTGCGGGTGCGGCTGCGGAACAGCTGCGCCCAGACCAACGAGAAGTATTTCATCGCTGTGGCCTCCGTCAGTGGGCCAGCGGCGCGTCGGCCAGCTCGCCCTTGTCCAGGTGCACCGTGTGGGTGGCGTACTCGGCAGCCTTCGGGTCATGGGTGACCATGATGATGGTCTTGCCGTGTTCGCGGTTGAGTTGCTGCAGCAGGCCCAGGATCTCTTCGGCGGACTGGCGGTCAAGATCGCCGGTAGGTTCGTCGCAGATCAGGAAGGTCGGGTCGGAGACGATCGCGCGGGCGATCGCCACGCGCTGCTGCTGGCCGCCGGACAGTTCGTTGGGGCGATGGCTGCGGCGGTCGGCCAGGCCGACCAGGGTCAGCGCGATCTCGGCATTGCGCTTGCGCTGCGCCGCGCTGAGGTGGGTCAGCAGCAACGGCAGTTCCACGTTCTTCTGCGCGGTCAGCATCGGCATCAGGTTGTAGAACTGGAACACGAAGCCGACATGATGGCTGCGCCACGTCGACAGCTGGCCGCCGCTCATCTGGTCGATGCGCTCGCCTTCGATGCTGATCTCGCCGCCGGTGGGGTTGTCCAGACCGCCGATCAGGTTGAGCAGGGTGGTCTTGCCGGAACCGGACGGGCCCATCAGCGCGACGAAATCGCCGCTGGCGATATCCAGGTCGATGCCGTGCAGCACCTGCACCTTTTCGGGGCCACGCTGGTAGGTCTTGGTGATGTTGCGCAGTGAAACCAGGGTCGACATGGGTGGTTCTCCACGAAAGGCGGGAAACGGGGATGCGTCCCGGCCAACGGCCGGCACGCGTCGAACAGTGGTGCTTTCCAGCGGTACTGCCGGTGGCGCCATGCGGGCGCCGGGCCGTTACTGCGCTTGCTTCTGCTTGACCCTGGTGCCGTCGCGCAGGGTGTCCAGCGGGTTGACCACCACCGACTCCCCCGCGCTCACGCCCTTGAGGATCTGGCGGTCCTTGCCCATCGCCTGGCCCGCCTCGACCGTGCGTTGCTGCACACGGTTGTCATCGCCCAGTGCGAAGGCCACCGACGTCGACCGTGCGTTGCTGCACACGGTTGTCATCGCCCAGTGCGAAGGCCACCGACG
>NZ_JBFTNR010000619.1:0-2532 GCF_056665995.1 Stenotrophomonas sp. 05L44_2 | reverse complement strand
GCGAAGTCGCTGGGAAGGGCACTGATCGGTTGCTGCCAGCCGTGGCGGTCGAACCAGCGCATCAGGTTGGGCACGCGCCGGTGGTCGATGTTCCGATCCGGTCGCGACAGGCCCCAGAGGGCCGGATAGGCGCTGAAATCAGCGCGCATGTCTTCGTTCACGCGGACCTGCAGGTCCAGCCCCTGCGTACGCAGGGCGCGGACCACCACGTCGGTGCATACGCCGCGATCAGCGGGCACGTCGCCACCGGGGTAGGCCAGTACCTGATAGGCAGGGTCGTAGCGGGTGGTGACGCCGATCTGTGCGCGTGCGGCAGCGACCAGCGGCGGCGAAGGTGCAGGAGCTGATGCAGGGGCGGCGGTAGCGTCGGCGCCGGCAGTCGCTGGCGACGATGAGGGCTGGCAGCCGCTGGCCAGGGCCAGCGTCAGCAGCAGCACCGTCCATGGTGCGCGGTTGCCGGGCGTCATGCCGAAGGAGGCGTTCCGTTGTTGTTGCCACCACCGCCACCACCACCACGGCGGCGGCGCCGGCGCGGACCACGGTTGCCCGGGGCGCCAGCCGTTGCAGCGTTGCCGTTGCCCTGGCTGTTGTCCTTGCCTGCCGTGCGCTCGTGTGCCGGTCGCGCGGGCGGCCGCGCGTTGGCGACCGGTGCCGGTACGTCGCGTCCCGGTACCTGCACCACGCGCAGCTCATCGGTGTCGAGCTGGATCGCGGTGAGCTTGCCACCCCACACGGCACCGGTGTCGATCGCGTGGATGCCCTGGGTGATGGTCAGGCCGAGCGCGGACCAGTGGCCGCAGACCACCTTCAGGTCGCGTTCGACCCGGCCCGGCACTTCGAACCAGGGATACAGCCCCTGTTCCTGGGTGCCCGGCGTGCCCTTGTCCTCGATGCCGATGCGGCCGCGCGAGGTGCAGTAGCGCATGCGCGTGAGCACGTTGATGATCGCCCGCGAGCGCTCGTAGCCGGTCAGGTTCGGCGCCCAGCTGGGCTTGTCGCCGTACATGTTGCGGAACAGCTTGCGGTAGCCGGCGCCGTGCAGCTGCACTTCCACTTCGGCCGCATGCTTCTCGGCCATCTGCGTGGTCCACTTCGGCGCCAGGCCGGCATGCACCATCATCCAGCCAAGCTCGCGGTCCACGTGCACCAGCTTCTGCAGGCGCAGCCAGTCCAGCAGCACATCGCGGTCTTCGGCCTGGACGATGCGCAGCAGGTCCGGGTTGACCTTGCGCTGCTCTTCCTCGGTGCGCGCACCGACGGCCAGCAGGGAAAGGTCGTGGTTGCCGAGCACCACCACGCTGTGTTCGCGCAGCGAATGCACCAGCCGCAGGGTTTCCAGTGACTGTCCACCGCGGTTGACCAGGTCGCCGCAGAACCACAGGGTGTCCTGCGCCGGATCGAACCGGATCTTCTCCAGCAGGCGCTGGGTTACGTCATAGCAGCCTTGCAGGTCGCCGATCGCCCATACACTCATCGTTCGGCCTCCGTGTCAGTGCAGGGTGCGCGGGATGGCCAGCACGAAGGGTGCGACCGGCGCGGCGAAYTCGGTGCCGTCGTCGGCMASCATGTCGTAATGGCCCTGCATSGTGCCGYGCTCGGTGCCGAGCATGACACCCGAGGTGTAATGGAAGTCTTCACCCGGACGCAGTCGCGGCTGTTCGCCGATCACGCCATCGCCATCGACATGCTCGACGCGGCCATTGGCATCGGTGATGCGCCAGTGGCGTGCGACCAGGCGCGCGGCAACGCGGCCCTGGTTGTGGATGCGGATCGTATAGGCGAACGCATAACGACCGTCTTCCGGCGCGGATTGGTCGTCGAGGAAGCGCGGGGCGACTTCGACGGAGATGGCATAAACGTCAGCGTCTTCCATACCGGCAGTGTAATCAGGTGGCATTGGCCAAAGCGATGAATTCAGCCACGTCCAGCTGTTCGGCGCGGGCATCGGGGCGCACGCCGGCGGCCACGAACTGCTCGGCRCTGACCACGTTGTTCAGGGCATTGCGCAGGGTCTTGCGGCGTTGGCCGAAGGCGGCCTTGACCACCTCGGCGAAGCGCTTGTGGTCCTTGATGTCGATGCTGGCCGGGTCGCGCGGTACCAGGCGCACCACGGCCGAATCGACCTTCGGCGGCGGCCTGAACGCACCCGGCGGCACCACGAACAGCGAGGTCACCTCGCAGTAGGCCTGCAGCATCACGCTGAGGCGGCCGAACACCTTGCTGCCGGGACCGGCAGCCATGCGGTCGACCACTTCCTTCTGCAGCATGAAGTGCATGTCCGAGACCACCGCAGCATGTTCCAGTGCATGGAACAGGATGGGCGAGGAGATGTTGTAGGGCAGGTTGCCGACCAGGCGGATCGGCTGTCCGTCGGCCAGCTCGGTGAAATCGACCCGCAGCACGTCGCGGTTGACGATGGTCAGTTCACCCAGGGGCTCGGCGGCGGCGGTCAACGGCGCGATCAGGTCGCGGTCGAACTCGATCACCGTCATCTTCGGGTGCACGCGCAGCAGCGGCAGGGTGAYCGCACCC
>NZ_JBFTNR010000618.1:0-2533 GCF_056665995.1 Stenotrophomonas sp. 05L44_2 | reverse complement strand
AACCCGCTGCTGCTGCCAGGGAGGACACAGCTCTTTCTAGTGCTGTCCGCTCTCGCGACGGGCGCCTCGTGGATGTTTTACTTCCGCGCGATTCAGATCGGAGAGCTAGCCAAGGTGGCGGTGGTGGACAAGCTCAGCGTGGTACTGGTTGTTGTCGCTTCGGTACTACTTCTCAACGAGCGGCCAGCGCTGCGCGAGTGGACCGGAATTGCTCTGGTCCTTACCGGAGTCATCGTCCTAGCCACTCGAAAATAATTGTGGTTGCCAAGGACTCGTTAACCATCAGCCTCGTCAAACGCGCCCCTTATGTACCCGACGAAGAGGAAAGCCCCGAAATGCGACAGACATTGTGGAGGTGGTCAGTCGAAGCCGGCCGTCTCCGCAGCACAGGGGCTTGCCAGTGGGCGGGCCACCAAGCGGCCCGATCAGTTGGGACGTATGAGCGGCATGCCCCCCCTGCCAGCTCTGTCCGCGCGTTCTGGTCGAGCGGGATGCGAGATTCCTCTCCTTCAATAACAGTCCCTAATCGCGCGAACCGCTCAATGCGCGCTTCCGACCACTAGTGGGTACCTGTCATCCCCCGATAGACATCCAAATCGGCTCGCAACTAATCTGCCACTGACCCAGCAGCGACTGGGCATCTTCGCTGACGTCATTGCGCGCCTTGAGATAACCAGCCAGTCCGGCTCACCTGGCTGCGGCCTTCGCCGGCTGGATTGAGGGCTCGATGGTCGACAGCCAAGCGGCGAGCAAAAGACGATGGCACCTACTCCATTGCGCACAGTGCCGCGGCGGCATGTAAGGCTTGCCGCTTCGCGGCGTCAACTGCCTCACAATAGCTCCATGTCGCGTTCGTTGTTCCCTGAACAACTGGCCTGCTGCAATCGCGCGAGCCGGGCATGTGCACTTGCCACGTTCCGCTCCAAGTGCCTTCCCGCCCTCGTTGCTCTCCGACTGCGTGCCACTCCACCAGATACTGCCCCACAGACTCATACACCGCGCACCCCCTCCCTGAGCGACGTTGGCATCCAGATGACTGACCCTCCGCTCTCCGCGTCCCTGTTGTCGAATAAACGCAAGAAAGCTGTGAAGTTTCTGTCAGCAGCGGCGGATAGTCTTGTCCGCTCATAGGTGGTCAGCGACTCAGCGAAGTAATGATCCGGATTCTGGTTCGTGCTTCGCACCGCGCAGCGCGTACGTACGGGTGCCTCTCCCGCTCCAAGGCCCGCCGCGCCCGATGACCGGCATCGGAGCGGAGCCTTGACCTACGAGATCGATGTTCGTCCGTGAATTCTCCACCCGGGCTGCCTTGGCTGGGCGCTGCAGGCATGCATTGAAGGGCTATGGGCGCTCCGCACCCACGGTCCTTCGGACGGATGAATCGCCCAATCGGCCTTATGTTTATTAGGTTGGGGTGCCCCTGCCATTCCAGGCACGCGATGACTGCGGTCGTCGGCTGCAGATTGTCCCGGCCGATCTCCGGCTCCCCAGTCACGTGTTTGATCGATGCGCCCTTGAAAGCGGAGAAACATGGCCATCGACCGCACGAACGGGTAGGTCTGCAACTCGTTCCCGATTCAGTGCCGATGCACTGCCAGCACCCATCCGCACATCAACCAGTTTGCTGGCCGTGGAAAGCCGAGCAACAACCGCCCTGGTCTGCGCAGTGCTCCGAACTCCGGCGACATCCGCAGCGCTTGTCGATTCCATTGCTACCGGCGTCGGATCCACCTGGGCGTCAAGTCCATCATCGGCAAGGTTCACGCAATCCTTCACCTCGACGATGGCTGGCAGCACCGCGCTGACGCGACCTGCTTTCGCCTTCATCTGAGCGATCTTCTCCAGATGCTAATGAGCCAGTGGTGCAGGGAGATCTGCGCAGCTCTGCGACTTAGGTAGCCGGCGAGATGTGGATCTCGGCAAGGGGATCACATTCAATGCGCGGATTGCACCCTGCGCCCTCGATAACGAACCCTTATCAACGAGGCGAAGAGCGGAGCGAGGGCAACTTACGTGAGAGCTGGTAGCGGCGGAAGATGTTCCTCGCGTTGGGGGCGGTAGATGCGATGCAGCTGCGATTGGCGAAGACCCGTGTTCAAGCATCGGATAAGTACGTACACGGGCTGGAAATCAAACAGCTGTGTTGCCGGCCGCGCTGTGTCAGAGCCTAGTAGTGTCCGGGCTGAAGAGCTGACCGCGGCCATGGCAATTGATTCCTCCCCCGCCGGGTTTCGGTGCTGGGAAAGCCCCTTCAGCTGCAGCGGCTGAACAATTCCATCGGAAAGCTTCCGGAGTAATGCAGCTACTGGCCAGCACCCGCCGAAGTGCGCACAAGCGCGCTGAGCGCTCGTATAAGAAGGCGAAAGTTACCCGGATAGACCTCGAGGGCTGGTGGCGACCAGCGGCGAGGGCCTCGACTGACCGGGTGATCGCGCCGTGCTGTCCTCTCCTTGTGCGAGCGGCCGCCACCTAGGCAAGACCGTTCATTCGGCGACTGCACTGCGCGGCACCTTCAGAGCGGGATGTCTGAGAC
>NZ_JBFTNR010000617.1:0-2534 GCF_056665995.1 Stenotrophomonas sp. 05L44_2 | reverse complement strand
ACGCAGCAGCATCTCGATCTGGCGGTTGCCTTCGCGATAGGTGCTCACGCTCATGCCCGACAACGAACTGCTGAGGAACTGGCTGACCTGCGCACTGCTGACGCCCAGCGCGCGGGCGCGGTCCTGGTCGATCACCAGCCGCACCACCTTGCTCGGCTCGCTCCAGTCCAGGTTCACGTTCATCACGTGCGGGTTCTCGCGCACCTTGGCCTCGACCTGGCGCGCGATCGCCTGCACCTGCGCGATGTGCTCGCCGGACACGCGCATCTGCACCGGATAACCGACCGGCGGCCCGTTCTCCAGGCGCGTCACCCGCATCTGCACATCCGGGAACTGATTGATCACGTCCTTCAGCATCCAATCGCGGGTCGATTCGCGGGCCTTGGCGTCTTCGGTGAGCACCACGAACTGGGCGAAGTTGGTGGCCGGCAGCTGCTGGTCCAGCGGCAGGTAGAAGCGCGGCGAACCGGTGCCGACGTAGGCCACGTAGTTGCTGATGCCTTCGCGCCCCTTCAGCAGCTTCTCCAGCTTGTCGGCCTGTGCCTGGGTCGCGGCCAGCGACGCACCTTCGGCCAGCTCGATGTCCACCATCAGTTCCGGGCGGGTCGAGTCGGGGAAGAACTGCTGTGGCACGAAGCGGAACAACATCAACGAACCGATGAACAGGGCGATGGTCGCAGCGATCACCCACCAGCGATGGCGCAGGCAGGTATCCAGGAACGCCCGGAAGCGCGTGTAGAACGGCCGCTGGTACGGATCATGATCGTGCGCATGCTCCTTCGGTGCGATCCAGCGCGCGAGTGAAGGATGCCGGTCGGCCCACTGCAGGCGCTTGGCGCGCCAGCGGCCGGCCAGGCTGTCCGGCTTCGGCAGCTGCGGGTTGAACAGGTCCGGCAGCATCTTGTCACCCAGGTACGGGATGAACAGCACTGCCGCGATCCACGACACCACCAGCGCGATGGTCACCACCTGGAACAGCGAACGGGTGTACTCACCCGTGCTGGATGCCGCCGTGGCGATGGGCAGGAAGCCAGCGGCAGTGATCAGGGTACCGGTCAGCATCGGGAAGGCGGTGGATTCCCAGGCGAAACTGGCCGCGCGCAGGCGGTCGTAGCCCTGCTCCATCTTGGTGGCCATCATCTCCACCGCGATGATCGCATCGTCCACCAGCAGGCCCAGTGCCAGCACCAGTGCACCCAGTGAAATCTTGTGCAGGCCGATATCGAAGTAGTGCATGACGAAGAAGGTCATCGCCAGCACCAACGGGATGGTCACGCCCACCACCAGGCCGGTACGCARGCCCAGCGAGAAGAAGCTGACCAGCAGCACGATCACCACCGCTTCGGTGAGCACCTGCACGAACTCGCCCACCGACTCTTCCACCGCATGCGGCTGGTCGGACACCTTGCGCAGCTGCATGCCGGCCGGCAGGGTCTTCTGCAGGCGTTCGAACTCGGCATCCAGGGTGGCACCGAGCTTGAGGATGTCTCCGCCGTCCTTCATCGCCACCGCCAGGCCGATCGCATCCTGGCCCATGAAGCGCATCTTCGGCGAGGCCGGATCGGCAAAGCCACGCTTGACCTCGGCGATGTCGCCCAGATGCAACGTGCGTTCGCCGGCCTGGATCGGGAATTTGCGGATGTCCTCGATCGAATCGAACTGACCGGTCACGCGCAGCTGCACGCGGTCGGTCGGGGTTTCGAAGAAGCTGGTGGCGCTGACCGCGTTCTGGTCGGCCAGCGCCTGCTGCACCTGCTGCAGCGATACGCCCAGCGTGGCCAGCTTGGTGTTGGACAGCTCGATCCACACCTTCTCGTCCTGCAGGCCGACCAGGTCGATCTTGCCGACGTCGGGCACGCGCTGCAGCTCCAGCTGGATGCGGTCGGCATAGTCGCGCATCACCGCGTAGTCGAAGCCTTCGCCGGTCAACGCGTAGATGTTGCCGAAGGTGTCGCCGAACTCATCGTTGTAGAAGGGCCCGACGATCTCCCTCGGCAGCGTCGCGCGGATATCGCCCACGCGCTTGCGYACCTGGTACCASAGGTCCGGRATCTGCTTGGAGCGCAGGCTGTCGCGCGCCATGAAGATCACCTGCGATTCGCCCGGSCGCGAGTASGARCGGATGAAYTCGTACTCGCCGGTGTTCATCAGCGCTTTTTCGATCGGCTCGGTCACCTGCCGCGAGACCTGCTCGGCGGTGGCGCCCGGCCACATCGTGCGTACCACCATGGCCTTGAAGGTGAAGGGCGGATCTTCGGACTGGCCCAGGTGCTTGTAGGACCAGGCACCGATGACGGCGAACGCCAGCATCGCGAACAACACCAGCGCACGGTTGCCCAGCGCCCATTCGGAGAGATTGAAGCGGCGCACGGGTCAGTGCCCCTTGCCTGCGGCCGGCGCCGGCTTGGCGGCCGACGGTGCCAGCACCGGGCGGTTCTGGCGGTCGACCGGCGTCACCACCTGGCCTTCGCGCAGCAGATGGCCGCCGGCAGCGACCACCCAGTCCGTCGCGCCCACGCCGGACACGACCGGCA
>NZ_JBFTNR010000616.1:0-2537 GCF_056665995.1 Stenotrophomonas sp. 05L44_2 | reverse complement strand
GCCAGATGCAACCCGGTCACTCCGTCGGCAGCGAAGTCCACGGTGTGGCCCCGGTCCTCCAGGTAGTCGCCCAGATTGGCCGCAATGTCGCTGTTGTCTTCGATTACCAGGATTCTCACTGTCACCTCTAATTGACGAATTTACCGACGCGCTGGGCCTGGCCCATGTCGCGCTGTGCCTTGTCCTTCTGCCGAGCACGCTCGGCGACGGTCATGCATTGCGTGGACGACATGTTGGAACCAATGGTCTTCTCACGTCGGCATATTAGACGACTATCTTCACGCGCCTGTGTCAAAACGGTGTTCACGACCTGCTGATCGTTGAAGACCTCAGTTCGTACCGATTCAGGCATCGCGTCCTTGGTCGGGTACTGCTCGGCGGCGGCACGGATGCGAACCAGGGTCTCGCGGACCTTGCCGCGCTCTTCCTGACGCAGCTCGGAATAGGTTTCGCCATCGTTGAGCTCGATCTCGATGCGCTCTACCTGCTGCAGCAGCGGCTTGCCCGGCAGGAATACCTCTTCGGCACTCTTGGCCCCTGCCGAGGCAGCGACCAGGGCCAACGCCGAAACCAGAACCGCTGATATCACTGGATGCTTCATGACAAACGAATCCCTGTCTGAGGTGAACGCCGACTGTATGCGGATGCCCGCTCTGCCAGCAAGTGCTGGCCGGCAGGGTGCAGGCGGCCTTAAAGCTTGGAGTCCGGGTTCAAGTTGCTGTAGGTGCGCTGGTCGTTGAGCAGGGCCTTGCCCTTCTCTTCGATGCGGCGCCGTTCGGCCACGGTCAGGCAACGGCTCTTGGGCATGTTGCTGCCCGTAGTGCGCTGGTACGAGCAGATCTGGCGGCTGTCGTCGTGGGCGCGCGTCAGGATGCTGTTGACCCGCTCCTGATCGTTGAAGACGTCGTTCTGCACCTGCGGTGGCAGCTCCTGGACGGTCTGCCGTTCGCCCATCCGCTGGGTGATCCGCGCCAATGCCTGCTGGACCTGACTGCGGTCCTCGGCGGAGATTTCGTTGTAGTCGCCCTGCTGCAGGGCTTTTTCGACCTGGCGGACCTGCTCGGCCACCGGGGTCTGGCGGTCCATCTGCACAGCCGCCTTTTCCGGCTTGGCCAGTGCAACGCCASGCAGGCACAGCAACAGCACGATCATCGTGGTGCGGTACATCGCCAACCTCCCGATCCTTCGGAACGAAGGCCCAACTCTACGAGTGTCCCCACGTGCCCACAAGGGCCCCTTGGCAGGGGGACACAGGGCATAAAAAAGACCCAGGCGGTGCACCCGCCTGGGCCTGAAGTTGTATCCCGATACCGATCCTGCTGAGAGGCAGAGCTGCGGTTCGTTGAAGGCTACGCCCGGGGCGATTAAAGCAGCGTTAAACCCGCCAACCTCGCCTGAATTTAATTTCAAGCCACTGAAATATCAGGATTTTTTGATCTTCTCGACATGTTCGATGATGCGTGCGGCCACATCCACCCCGCAGGCGGCCTCGATCCCTTCCAGGCCCGGGGTGGAGTTCACCTCCAGCACCAGCGGGCCGCGCTCGGAGCGGATCAGGTCCACCCCGCAGACGCCCAGCCCCAGCGCCTTGGCCGAACGCACCGCCACCTGCTGTTCGGCCCGGCTGGCCTTGGACGCCACCGCCGTGCCGCCGGCATGCAGGTTCGAGCGGAAATCCCCCTCCGGCGCCTGGCGCTGCATCGACGCCACCACCTGGTCGCCGACCACGAAGCAACGCAGGTCGGCGCCCTTGGCCTCGCCGATGAACTCCTGCATCAGGAAGTTGGCATACAGGCCACGCAGGGCTTCGACGATGCCGCGCGAGGCGCTGGCCTTCTCGGTGAGGATCACGCCACGGCCCTGGGTGCCTTCATTGAGCTTCACCACATGCGGCGGCGGGCCGAGCATGGACAACAGGTCGACGGTGTCATCCGGGTTGTCACCAAAGACGGTGACCGGCATGTCGATGCCCTTGGCCGCCAGCAACTGGTGCGCCCGCAGCTTGTCGCGCGAGCGCAGGATCGCGTCGGACGGATTGGGCGTGCGTGCGCCCATCAGTTCGAACTGGCGCAGCACGGCSGTGCCATAGCGGGTGACCGAAGCACCGATGCGCGGGATGACCGCATCCACGCCGGTCATCGGCCGSCCCTTGTAGTGCATGGAAAAGCCGTCCGCGGCGATGCGCATGTAGCAGCGCAGGGGGTCCAGGATGCGCACGGTATGGCCGCGCGCGCGCGCGGCCTCGACCAGCCGACGGGTGGAGTACAGCCGGGTGTTGCGGGACAGGATGGCGAGCTTCATCGCAGTGGGATCGGTCGGCAGGCGCGAAGCATAGCGTGGCAGCGTTGCGACCGGATGATGTTGCCTGGCGGCACCACCGCGTGCCGGGCTTCCCCTTCATTCCGCCGCTGGATAGCCGCGTGCGGCCTCGCCCAGAGCGGCGATGCACGCCATCTGGACGGTCGACCCGMCGAAGGCATCCTTGTAAATCTCCACGATGCGCTGCGCGGCCTCCGGCCCACCTGCCCTGCCCAGGG
>NZ_JBFTNR010000615.1:1883-4421 GCF_056665995.1 Stenotrophomonas sp. 05L44_2 | reverse complement strand
GGCATGGACGATGACATCGGCTATGGCCTGCTGCGCATCTTCCCGGAACAGCGCTGGAAGCCGTTCTACCTGCTGCAGCCGATCATCGCACCGATCTTCGCGCTGCTGTTCCAGTGGGGCGTGGCGGCGCAGGACCTGCGCCTGGGGCGCTGGTTCAAGGGCCGCATCAGCAGCCGTGCGATGTGGCTGCAGACTCGTCCGGTGGCCCGCAAGATGATCCGCCAGGTGCTGAAGGACTACGTGTTCTTCCCGCTGCTGGCCGGTCCGTTCTTCCTGCCGGTGATGCTGGGCAACATGGTGGCCAACGGCCTGCGCAACATCTGGACCTACGTGATCATCTTCTGCGGCCACTTCACCGCCGAATCGGAAACCTTCCCGAAGGAATGCCTGCGCAATGAATCGCGTGGCCACTGGTACCTGCGCCAGCTGCGCGGTTCGTCCAACATCAGCGGTGGTTTCGTGATCAACGTGCTGTCGGGCAACCTCAGCCACCAGATCGAGCACCACTTCTACCCGGACCTGCCGGCAAACCGCTATGCGGCCATCGCCAAGGAAGTGAAGGAAATCTGCCGGCGCTACGGCCAGCACTACAACAACGGCTCGCTGCCGCGGCAGTTCACCCAGGTGGTCTGGCGCATCCTGCGCCACGCGTTCCCGAGCAAGCCGCGCCGCCTGCCGATGCCGGACATCATGCCGGCACCGGCGTCGGCCAACGCCGGCTGAGTCTTCACCCGGCCTTCGCCAACAGCGCAGGTGAATCGCGATCGAGCCTGCGCAGGAACACCTGCATTTCCTTGCGGGCCTGCTGGTCGCCCTTGCTGCCGGCCACGCTGAGCCCGCGCTGCCACGCTTCGCGCGCCGCCTGCGGCTGGCCACCAGCCAGCCAGGCCTTGCCCAGCAGCTTCCACGCCGCCGAATAGTGCGGGTCCAGCACCACGCAGCGGCCCAGATGGGTGGCTGCGCGCACCGGGTCGCCGGCATCCAGCCAGCTCTTGCCCAGGCCGAAGCGCAGCAGTGCGCTGTCCTTGCCGGCGGCAAGCATCCTCTCCAGCGTTTCGATGTCCATCAGCGCACCTCCAGCAGGGTTTCCACCGGTCCCGCCTGGAAGCGGCCGCGATGGAACAGCAGTGGTGCACCGCCTGCTTCCTGCACATCGACAATGCGCCCGGCCAGCAACAGGTGATCGCCGACCGGCCACTGCGCGTGGCGGGTGCAGGTGAGGTGGACCACGGCACCGGCGATACGCGGTGGCGCATCTTCGCCGTCGTCCAGCAAGGGCACATCGGTGAATCGATGGCGCACCTGCGGATCGGCGAACCGGCGCGCCAGGGCTTCCTGGCCAGCGCCGAGCACGCTGATCGCGAAGCGGGTGGCGCGCTGGAACGTGGACAGGCTCTGCGCATGCAGGGCGAGGTTCCACAGCACCAGTGGCGGCTGCAGCGAGATCGGCACGAACGAGTTGATGGTCAGCCCCTGCGGTTTTCCCTGTGCGTCGCGGGCGCAGACGATCGCCACGCCGGTAGGGAAATGGCCGAGCAACCGCCGCAGCGCACGTGGTGGCAGGCTGACCGATGGCACCGGTGCCGGAGCGGGGAACACCCCCGCCCACGGCCCGGCGTATGCACCGGAGTCCGCGTTCATGCGGCCCTGGCCTGGCGGTAGCGCCGGCCGACCTCGGCCCAGTTGGTGAGGTTGAAGAACGCGCCGATGTAGTCCGGGCGACGGTTCTGGTAATGCAGGTAGTAGGCGTGCTCCCAGACATCCAGGGCAAGGATCGGGGTGTTGCCGGAGGCGCCAGCCGCCACGCCCATCAGCGGGCTGTCCTGGTTGSCGGTGCTYTCGACCTGCAGGCGGCCCTGGTGATCGACGGTGAGCCAYGCCCAGCCGCTGCCGAAACGGGTCTGCGCCGCTTTGCTGAAAGCCTCCTTGAAGGCGTCGTAGCCACCGAGGTCGCGATCGATGGCCGCGGCAAGCTCTTCGTCGGCGGTGCCGCCATTGGCGCTGAGCACGGTCCAGAACAGGCTGTGGTTGGCGTGGCCGCCGCCGTTGTTGCGCACTGCACCGCGGATCGATTCGGGCAGGGCGTCGAGGTCGGCGATCAGGGTTTCCACCGGCTGTGCCGGCAGGCCCGCCTGTTCCAGCGCSGCRTTGASGTTGTTGAYGTAGGYCTGGTGATGCTTGSTGTGATGGATTTCCATCGTGCGCGCATCGAAGTGCGGCTCGAGGGCGTCGTAGGCATAGGGGAGGGCGGGAAGCGAGTACGGCATCGAGACAGTCTCCGTGGGGAAGGCCAGGGGTATGGCCGTGGGGAGACTGTTATCGCACCTCAACATTGGTTGAGGTCAAGCGGGGTGGTTGAAAAGAGGGCGCTGTCGGCGCGTTGACTGTCCCGGGATCCCGTGGGCGGATGGGCACATGCAGGTCCGCCCACGCAGGACAGGTCCACGCGCCGGCGCGGAGGCGACGTCAAAGGCGAGAGCAGAAGCAGCAGGGTAGTGCCGGCCGCTGGCCGGCAGTGGGTGATGGTCGGGGCTGCCG
>NZ_JBFTNR010000615.1:0-1865 GCF_056665995.1 Stenotrophomonas sp. 05L44_2 | reverse complement strand
GCACTACCTGTATCCGTCGAATCCTGCGTCTGGCGTCAGCTCAACCATTCCTTGCAGCCGCTATCAACCTGATCACCACAGGCCGCCTGCATCCGCTGCTGCAGCCGCGCCAGCGTGTCCGCACCCTTGTGCTTGGCGCTCCACGCCTGCAGCTGCCCGGCCAGCCGTTCGAAGCGCTGGCGCGTGCGCTGGTGGTAGCCGGACGGCTGCTTGTCCAGCTCGGCGATCAAGGCCTCGGTGGCCTGCTCGATACGCGGTGCATCATCGGGTGCCAGCCGCAGCAGGCCTTCCACGTACAGCACGCCCCACTGCACGCGCGTGGCAGGGCCCTGCGCGCCTTCGTAGGCACGCTTCAGCCATTCCAGGGCGCCGGCGGTATCACCACGCTGCTCGGCCAGTTCGGCCAGCTCCGGCATGTAGTAATAAGGCTGCTCGCTGCGCTTCAGCTCTGCCAGCAGCAAGGCCTCGGCGCCTGCATCATCATCGACCTGGCGCAGCGCGTAGACGGCACTGCTGATGGTGGCCTGGCGCGCGTGTGCATCGGTGGCTGCGGCATCTGCGGCGGCCACGCGCTGCTTTACGCGCTGCACCAGTGCTGCCGGCAGCGGGCCTTCAGGCTGCTGCTGGCGTGCCAGCGCCAACTCGGTCAACGCACGTGACAAGGCATCGTCTGCGCGATCACCACGCGCGGCGTCGGCACGTTCCAGCGCGACCAGCAACTGCTGGCCGAGGGCATTGCTGCTGGCCGGACCGGCGCTGGCCTGCTTGACCAGCCCGGCGCCGGCATACCCCAGCAACTCGCGGTTGCGACGTACCTCCGCCGGTTGTGCCAGCACCGCCTGCAACAGTTCGCGTACCTGGGTGGGCGCTGCCGTCGGTTTCTCGGCGGTAGCCAAGGCGAGCAGCGCGAAGCGACGCTGCAGCGCAGGCTCGGGTGCGGCCTTGGCCAGCTGCTGCAGCACGTCCTGGGCGCTGCGCTTGCCAGCCAGGCGGTTGGCATCCACCTCCCAGCCGTAATCGCCCAGTACCTGCCAGTCTTCGGCGCCGAGCGTGGCCGGCGTTGCCAGCGCGGTCGCGAGCGTTTCAGCAACGGCGCTGCGGCGGCTGGCGGCGACGGTCAGGGCCCGGGTCAGTTCGGCCGCGTCGTTGCCGCCGGCCACGCGGGTGATTTCGTTGCGCTGCGGGTCGAGCACGATCAGGGTCGGATAGCCGCGCACGCCGAAGCGTTCGCCCCATGCCTGCGCGCCTTCTTCGTCGCCGTCCAGGTAGACCGGCACGAATTTGCCGGTCAGTGCGATGAAGGCCGGATCCTTGAACAGCCCCGCCTTGAGCTGGTTGCACGGCGGGCACCACACCGCGCCCCAGTACAGCAGCACCGGCTTGCCACTCTCGGCGGCTTCGTTGAAGGCATCATCCACGTCGCCCTGGCGCCAGGCGATGGCGGAGGCCGGGGCGGTCGATGCCGCCTTCGCCGTCGGTACCGGCGCGGACGCGGGGGAGCAGGCGCTCAGGGCCGAGGCCAGCAGCAACAGGGAAAGCGCGACGCGCATCGGCAGCATCTCGAAGGACAGGGTGGTGGGCCATTGTAGGAACGGTCGGGGTGCTGGCTGATGCAGTTTGCTTATGTCGCACGCGCTGCACGGCATGTGGGCTGGGTATCAGTGCGGACCAGGGGGCGCAGCCACCGCAGCGGACACCGCCAACACCAACGGCTGGTAGATCAGGCCGTGGTACTCGCCGACGTCGCCATCCAGCACGAACCCATAGTGTTCGTACGCCGGCACCGCGTTGAGCGAGGCGCGCACGGTCATCTGCGGGCCGCGTACCTGCGGCAGCACCGCCTGCAGCAGGGCACGACCGATGCC
>NZ_JBFTNR010000614.1:0-2539 GCF_056665995.1 Stenotrophomonas sp. 05L44_2 | reverse complement strand
CTACTACGGTGGCTGCGAATACGTGGACATCGCCGAACAGCTGGCGATCGACCGCCTCAAGCAGCTGTTCGATGCGGACTACGCCAACGTGCAGCCGCACAGCGGTTCGCAGGCCAACCAGGCCGTGTACTTCGCGCTGCTGCAGCCGGGCGACACCATCCTCGGCATGAGCCTGGCCCACGGCGGCCACCTCACCCACGGTGCCAAGGTCAACGCCTCGGGCAAGCTGTTCAACGCCGTGCAGTACGGCGTCAACGACCAGGGYCTGATCGAYTACGACGAAGTCGAGMGSCTSGCMCTGGARCACAAGCCGAAGATGGTCGTYGCCGGYTTCTCGGCSTAYTCGCAGRWGATCGACTGGGCSCGCTTCCGCGCSATCGCCGACAAGGTCGGTGCCTACCTGTTCGTCGACATGGCGCACGTMGCCGGYCTGGTYGCTGCTGGCGTCTACCCGAGCCCGCTGGAACATGCGCACGTGGTCACCTCGACCACCCACAAGACCCTGCGCGGCCCGCGCGGCGGCATCATCGTCGCCAAGGGCGCCGACGAGGACCTGGTCAAGAAGCTGCAGTCGATCGTGTTCCCGGGTATCCAGGGCGGTCCGCTGATGCACGTCATCGCCGGCAAGGCCGTGGCCTTCAAGGAAGCGCTGGAGCCGGGCTTCAAGACCTACCAGCAGCAGGTGGTGAAGAACGCGCAGGCGATGGCCAACACGCTCATCGCGCGCGGCTACAAGATCGTCTCCGGTGGCACCCAGAACCACCTGATGCTGGTCGACATGATCGGCAAGGACGTGTCCGGCAAGGACGCGGAAGCCGCACTGGGCAAGGCCCATATCACCGTCAACAAGAACTCGGTGCCGAACGACCCGCGTTCGCCGTTCGTGACCTCGGGCCTGCGCCTGGGCACCCCGGCGGTGACCACCCGCGGTTACCTGGAACAGGACTGCGTGGACCTGGCCAACTGGATCGCCGACGTGCTCGACGCCCCGGCCGATGAGGCCGTGATCGCCCGCGTGCGTGATGCGGTCAGCGCGCAGTGCCGCAAGTACCCGGTCTACGGTTGATCGGGCACTGGGGTCGGAGCCCTTCCCTGCGGGAAGGGTTCTGGCCCCGGCACCGGAGTACCCGCGCATGGATGAGCGCCGCCTCAGGTATCTCTATGCAGCCTTGGCTGTGCCGTTGGGCGCACCCAGCGTGCTGTTTGGTGGGGCGATGGCGGTACTGGCCATGGCCGGAAGCGTGCTTTCACTTGCCGACGGCACCGTCAACCTGCCCGGGCAGGCATTGATGCTGCTGTGGGGCCTGGCCGGACTCGCCGGTTGCATCGCCTGGCTGGACCTCAGTTGCGGATATTTGTTTGCAGGGCGCAGCGCACTGCATGCGCGCAGCCGGGCGCAGTGGGGCGCGCTGCTGCTTGGCATGCTGGCGGCGCTGCCGCTGTTGGGCATGGGGCTGTGGCTGGGCATCACCCACGGCAGCGAAGGCTTCGGTCTGCTGCTGCTGGGGCCGTCGTTGCTGGTCCCGGCCGCCATGCTGTTGTGGCTGCGACCACGCACGTGAAGCAAGCAGCCAGCAAGGAGATTCGAACGCATGGATGAGCGCCTGCACAAACGCCTGTATATCGCCCAATGCCTGCTGCTGGGGTTGCCTGCACTGGTGGCCGGTGGCGGCGTCGCCGGCTTCGGCATCTACACCTTCCTGACCCGCCACGGCCTGATGCGCGGCGACGAAGGTGCGGTGCTGTTGCTGTGGGCGCTGGCGGGTGTGATCGGCTTGCTGGCCTGGTTGTGGCTCAGCATCTGCTACTTGAAGCGCGGGCGCGATGGCCTGCGGCACACCGCCCGTATTCCCTGGATCGGCTTGGCGCTGGGCGCCATGGCGGCGCTGGCGGTGATCGGCGTGGTGCTTTTCAGCTTGTTTGCCGGCAGCCCCTGGCAGGTACTGGGCTATCTGGTACTGGGCGTGCCGCTGCTGGTGCCGACTGCGCATCTGGTGTGGCTGCGGCGGGGTGCGACCGACGCTGTGTGACTGGCGGTTGGAAGTTTCAGAGAAATTGCATGGTGTGCCGCAGGTGTCAGGACTAGGGTCTTCCGACCTACTGGAAGGAGCCCCCGATGCAATCCTCGCGCCGCCGACACGGCCTCTACCTGCTTCTCCACAGCCTTCTTTTCTCCATTCCCTGCGCGTTGGCTGGCCTGTTGGGTTCGCTGCTGTTCCTATGGGTATGGGCGCACGGCGGTGACAACAGCGCACTTCTTGCATTGCTTGCGATGTGGGGTCTGCTCTCTGTGACGGCGATCCCGCTTGTTTTCCAGCTCGCAAACACGTGGCAGATGCGCGGACCGGATGGATTGAAGCCCGCCGCGCCGGTGCTGGGGACGCTGTTTCTAGTGTCAGCTGCTCAGGCTGTGTCCGCGTCGGTGATAACAGTTTCAAGTTTTGGAGTGGATCCGATACTGCTGATACTGGCAATCGGTTGGGGGGCTCCTTGGATCAGCCTCGCCTGCCACTTCCGATGGCCTGCCACTTCCGATGGC